>SLNF01000167.1 GCA_007133145.1 Nitriliruptorales bacterium | reverse complement strand
GGCGCGAGCCCGGCGAGGGCGAAGCCAGCGGCGAGGATGACGATGAGCGTCAATGCCCACCGCCCCAACGGGCTCGCCCAACCAACTCGCGCACGATCGCGGCCCCTCCCGAGTCGGGCCTACGGCTCGGGCCGCAGCGTCCCAGCCGGGACGCTACAGGGCCGGCGAAGGAGACCGGCCCGGCCGTCGGGACGAGCAGGACGGGCGCCCCTCGCAAACCGGGACCTCAGGTCCAGGCGCGGGCGCTGCAGCACCGCCACGCACCCGGCCGATCAGGGCGATGGCAGCCCTCGGCGTGGTCCGCGGCGGACCGGCGGCGGGCGCATCACGAACGCCTCACAGGTGCCGTGCCCCCCGAGGGCGGCCCAGCCCCGGTAGCGGTGCAGGGCGAGCCCCGCGTCGAGGTCGAGCACGCGGCGGGGCGTGACGTGGCAGGCCGCGGCGGCCCGCTGGCGCGAGCGCACCGCAGTGGTGTCGACGAGGCCGTCGGGCTCGAGCGGCCGCCAGGTCTCACCCGACCACGCGCGTGGGGTCGGCGACCGCGACGACGCCGCCAACGCCGCGTCGAGCGCACGGGCGACTGCGGCGTGGTCCCCGGGCGCGTCGCCATGCCAGGGGGCGATGACGAGGTCGGGGCGGAGCCGCTCGAGGACCCGGGTGATCTCGGCGGTCAGGGCAAGGCTGCGGGAGAGGCCGCCGTCAGCGAGGCCCAGGGCGAGGACGTCGCGGACGCCGAGGACCGTGCAGGCCCGGCGGGCCTCGCGGCGACGATGCCGCGCGAGGCTCGCGCGCCGACCCGGGGCCAGCGTGGCCTCACCGTCGGTGACGTGGACGACGCTGACGCGCGCCCCGGACTCGACGAGCCTGATGATCGTGCCCCCACAGAGGAGCACCTCGTCGTCAGGGTGTGGCGCGAGCACGCAGGCATGGTGCGCGCGCGGCCTGACGATCGGTGGATCGGCTCGCAGGCGTGCGACCGCCCGTGCCGCGGGCGCGAGCGGACGCCGGCTCACCGTGCCGGGCCACCCGCCCCGACGGAGTGGCGCACCACCGCGGGCGTCCTCGGGCCCGGTTCGGGCAGGGGGTGGGCGGGCCACCGTCCCGGGTCGCCGGTGTGCAGCGCGAGCATGCGCTCGACGGTGAGCGACCATGGGAACCCCTCGGCGCGTCGACGGGCGCCTGCGCGCGCCGGACTGCCGGCCTCGAGGAGCGCTCGCGCACCAGCCGCGAAGGCCGCCCCGTGGCCGTAGGCGAGTCGGCCACCGTCGGCACCGACGACCTCCGGCAGGGCGCCCTGCTGCGATCCCACGACCGGCGTGCCCGAGGCCATCGCCTCGAGCGCCGCGAGCCCGAAGGTCTCGACGGGCCCCGGCGCGAGCGCGACGTCGGCGCTCGCGAGCAGGGCCGCGAGGCGGTCGCGGTCGGCGAGGTGGCCGAGGAAGACCACTGGCAGCCCGTCGGCCTCGGCCTCGAGCGTGGCTCGCAATGGCCCGTCCCCGGCGACGACAAGCGTCGCGGGGACACCTCTCGCGACGAGACGCCGGAGCGCGTCGAGCGCGATCGCCGGGCGTTTCTCGGCTGAGAGACGACTCGCGAGGACGAGCAGTGGCCCCTCGCCGGCGAGTCGGCTTCGCAGCCCGACGTCGGCGTGCGCGGGATGGAAGCGCGCGAGATCGACGCCGAGAGGCACCCGGACGACGTTGGTCACCCCCGCGTCGACGTGCTCGGCGGCCGCCCAGCCGGTCGTGCAGACGACGACGTCGAGCCCCGCGGCCGTGCGACGAGCCCACCGAGCGGCGAGGCGCCGGCCGCCCGCGAGCCACGGCACGTGGCGGGCGAGCAGGGCATCGAGACGCTCGTGGTTGAGCCCGACCGCCCGCGCGCCGAGACCTCGCGCCACCGGTCCGAGGCCGACGAGGGTGGACCGGTCGGAGAGCTCGAGGCTGCCCGGCCGCAGCCTTCGCAGCAGACGCTCGACGCGGGCGCCATCGGTGATGACCCGGTAGCCCCCCGCCCCGGGCACCCGTGGTGCGGCCACTCGTAGCTCCACACCGACCGGGGTGTCCACCTCGCCGTCCCGGGCGGCGGGGACGATGAGGACGGGCTCGTGGCCGGCCTCGGCGTAGCCGTGACGCAGCGCCTCGAGGCAGGTGCGCAACCCGCCCGAGATCGGGCTCACGAAGTTCGCGGCTTGGACGATCCTCATGCGACCTGCTCCTCCTCGAGGACACGCCAACAGGCGACGCTGCGGTAGTGTGCGATGAGCTGGTCGCCGACGGCCGACCAGCTGCGGTGGGCCACCGAGGGGCGCGCCCGCTCGGCGAGGGCGGCCCGCAACGCCGGCCGTGCAACGAGCGTGGCGACGGCCTCGCGCAGGGCCGCAGGGTCGTCGGCGGTCCAGCGCAGCCCGTTCCGGCCCTCGTCGACGAGCTCGGCGATCCCCCCGGCGTCGGGCGCGACGACCGGCACCCCCGAGCTCAACGCCTCCTGGGCGGCCTGGCAGAAGGTCTCGTGGGGTCCGGTATGGACGAAGACGTCGAGGCTTGCGACAGCGCGCGAGAGATCGTCGCCCTCGAGGAAGCCGACGAAGGTCGCCTCGGGCAACCGCGCCTCGAGGCGCCCGCGCACCGGCCCGTCGCCGACGACGACGAGGCGGCATCCCCCGAGGCCGCGCAGCGCCTCGAGCAGGTGCACGCGCTTCTCCGGCGCCAGGCGCCCCACATAGCCCACGAGGAGCTCCCCGGCTGCCACGTGCCGCGCGCGCCACTGGGGGTCGCGCCGCTCGGGGCTGAAGCGCCAACCATCGACCCCACGGGACCACAGCCGCACCCGCGGCACACCGCGACGCCGGAGCTGCTCGGCGACGGTCGCCGTGGGCGCGAGGGTGAGGTCGGCACGCCGATGCACGTGCCGCAGCCAGCGCTCGAGCAGCGGCGAGGTCGCCGCGAGGCCGTAGCGCCGCGCGAACCCGGCGAGATCGGTCTGGTACACCGCGACGGTCGGCACGCCGAGGCGCCTGGCGACCCTCGCCCCCTGCGCGGCGAGCGCCACGGGTGAGGCGAGATGGACGACGTCGGGACGCCATGCCCGCAGTCGCTGCTCGAGCCCCGGTGCGGGCAGGCCCAGCGCGAGATCGATGAGCGGGTTGAGCGACGCCGAGGGCGTGCGCACGACCGTCGCCCCGGCGTAGACGTCAGGATCAGCCCCGGGCGCGAGCACGAGGGCTGCGTGGCCGCGGTCGGCGAGGTGCTCGAGCACGCGCAGGACCGAGTTCGTGACCCCGTTGACGTGGGGGAGGAAGGACTCGGTAACGATCGCCACGCGCATCTCAGCGCGCCTCCGTGACGACGCGGTCGCCGTCGTCGAGCGGCCGGACCGTCGCCGTGGCGAGCGGACGGACGACGACGAGGCGGTCCACCGGCTCCCCTCGCAGCCAGGTCCACGTCGCGCTTGGCAGCCGCGCGACGACCGTCGACCCCGCTGCCCCTGCCGCGATCGCGCGGCGCCCGCGGCGGGCGACGAGCTCGCCGTACCATCCGGGATGCCCCGCCGCAGCGCAGCGCGCGTCGACGTGCGCGAGCAGCCCTCGGCCGGTGCGCCGGCGGTGCCCGGGCAGGACCGCGAGATGCCCGTGCGCGGGCATCGGCGGTGACGACAGCGCACGTCGCGCCATGAGCGCGTCGCGTGCGCGTCGCGCGAGGAAGCCCCGCGCGTAGGCCATACGGGGGCGCGCCGCGACGAGCGCGGCCTCCGCGGCCCACCGCAGCGCTGCCGCCTGCTGCCAGCGGCGAAGGGCCGACTCGTCGACGCAGACGAGGGCGTAGCCCACGACCTGCCCGCCGCAGCGCAGCACCGCGGCCTCGTCGCGGCCCTCGCGCAGGTACCAGCCGAGGCAGAGCTCGGCGTAGCGCCCCGCCGCGGGGGGCTCAGCAGAGGGCGATCCCGCAGCCCACGTCGCCCAGAACACCCGCCGGATCCCTGGCTCGTCCCCTGTCCGCAGCGCCTGGAGCTGCACGGTCAAGCCCCTCCCGCACGTCGACCCTTCGACGAGGCGAGGGTGCTCGGCGAACCCGGCGGGAGGGCATCGCCGAGGTTGCGCCGCGACGGCGGGTCACCGAACGCTCAGCGACCCGTCGGCCCGGTGAGCCGCGGACCAGCGTCGGCGGCGCGAGTGCGGGGCCCCGCCCGCTCAGGTCCAGGCGCGGGCGCTGCGGGCCCTCCAGTAGGCCTCGGGGTCCTCTGCGAGCCCGCCGAGCGCCGCGAGGTCGTCGCCATCGAGCCCGAGGTCGACCGCGGCGGCGTTGCTCGTGAGCTGGGAGGGCGTGACCGCGCCGGAGAGCGCGACCGCGCTCCAGGGCTGGGCGAGGGCCGCGGCGATCGCCACCGCGTCGGGCGTCGCGTCCCGCCGCGCGGCGACCTCGGCGAGCGGGCCGGTGGCGGGGCCGGCGAGCCGGCCGTTGGCGAGGGCCTCCTTGACGACGACGACCCAGCCGGCGTCGGCGACCTCGGCGAGCGCCGGGCCCGCGGAGGGCTCGAGGAGGTTCCACGTCGCCTGCACGAGGCCGAAGGGGTTGACGCCGTCGACCTCGGCGGCGAGACCCTCACGGATCGTCGCGGCCTGGCGCGGCCCGCTCGTCGTGAACCCGACGGTCACCCCGGAGGCGCTGAGCTCGGCGAGCTCGGCGAGCACCGCGCGGTCGGCGAGCACGCCGGTGTCGAGCGTCGCGGAGTGGATCTGGTAGACGTCGAGCGCGTCGCCGAGCAGGCCCCTCGTCTCGGCGAGCTGGCGCCGCAGCGCGTCGACGCCGTGGTCCTTGACCTCGTGGACCTCGGCGTCGAGCCGCCACTGTCCCGTGTAGCGGTAGCCCCACTTCGAGGCCACGGTGACGTCACCGGGGGCGCCCTCGGCGAGCCAGCTCGCGAGGAAGGCCTCGGCGCGACCGTAGGAGCGCGCAGCGTCGAGGTAGCGCACGCCGCGGTCGTAGGCGGCATCGAGGACGGCGTGCGCCGCGGCCTCGAGGGCCTCCTCGGAGCGGTCCCCGCCGAGGTCGGCGTCGCGGCCGGGGGTGATGTAGGCGGGACGGCCGACCGCGGCGAGGCCGAGGCCGAGCGGCGTCGTGGACAGTCCGGCGGCGCCGGTGGGCCTGAGATCCATCGCCCAGTCGGTCACGCCGAGCTCGACGCCGTCGGCAGGACGGCATCGAGCCGCGGCGGGGGCACGGGCGTGGCGCGTCGCACCCGGCCACCGGCGAGCTCGAGGGTGACCCGGCCACCCTTGCGCACGCGCACGTCGCCGAGGGGGACGGCGTCGCGGCCGGCGAGCGTCGCGAGCAGGGCGGGGATGACGTCGCCGTGGCTGCAGAGCACGATGCGCCCGTCGACGGGGGCCGTGGCGAGCTCCTCGACGACGGCGAGCGCACGGCCGCCGAGCCAGGCCGAGGCCACCCAGGCGCTGCCCCGGTCGTGCACCGGCAGGGTGCGCAGCTCGGCGAGGCGCTCGTCGACGACGGGGGCGCAGCCGAGGGCTGCGGCGAGCGGCTCGACGGTCTGGGTGCAGCGCACGAGCGGGCTCGTGCGGATCTCGGCGACCCGGCCGTCGGCGAGGAGCTCGTCGACGAGCCATCGCGCCTGGGCCTCGCCCGCGTCGTCGAGCGGCCGCTCCCGATCGGATCCGCCGTTCCAGCGCTTGCGGGAGTAGGCCTTGGCGTGGCGGAGGACCTCGATGTGCACCTTGTCGACCTCGCGACGGGCCAGTGCCGGCATGGTCAAGGCTAGCGCACCGTCAGGCCAACTCGGAGGCGAGTCCGTCGAGCACGCCCTTGGCGTCACCGAAGAGCATGACCGTCTGGTCGGCCTCGAAGAGCTCGTTCTTGATGCCGGCGTAGCCTGGGGCGAGGCTGCGCTTGATGACGAAGACGCGCCGTGCCTTGCCGACCTCGAGGATCGGCATGCCGGCGATCGGGCTGCCCGGCTCGGTGTTCGCCGCCGGGTTCACGACGTCGTTGGCGCCGACGACGATGACCGCGTCGGTCTGGCTGAAGTCCTGGTTGATCTCGTCCATCTCGTAGAGGAGCTCGTAGGGCACCTCCGCCTCGGCGAGGACGACGTTCATGTGCCCGGGCATGCGCCCGGCGACCGGATGGATCGCGAAGCGCACCGTCGCCCCACGGGCCTCGAGGGCCTTGGCGACGTCGTAGGCGGCGTTCTGCGCCCGGGCGGCGGCGAGGCCGTAGCCGGGCACGATGATGACCGACTGCGCCGCCTCGAGGACCATCGCGGCCTCCTCGGCGTCGGCGGAGACGATGCTCTCGTACTCCGCGGCGTCGCCGCT
>SLNF01000124.1 GCA_007133145.1 Nitriliruptorales bacterium | reverse complement strand
CCTCGACCCGGGTCTCGAGGACACCGCCGGCGAGGATGTCGACGACGGCGGCGTAGGTGAGCACCGCAATGCTCTGTCGCACGATCGAGCGCACGAGCGGGGCCTTCGCACGCACCCCACGCCACACCGCGACGACGGCGACCGCGAGGAGCATCCCGCCGAGGACCTCGGGCAGCCACGGCACGCCGAGCAGGAGCGTGGCCGCGGCGAGCGCCGGAAGGGTGACGATGTCGCCGGTCGTCGTCACGAGCGGCGCGCCGATCGCGTCCATGTCCCAGCCGCGGCGCTGCGCGGTGCCGGTGAGGGTCGTGACGCCGACGAGGATGACCGCGCTCGAGATCACCCCGCCGACGACGGAGACGACCATGAGCTCCCAGACCGAGATCGTCTCGAGTCCGAGCGCGCCAGCGACCGCACGGGCGGCGACGGCCGCGAGCGCGGAGGAGAAGAGCGTGAGCAGGATCGAGGCGGTGACGTTGTCGCGCCCGAAGCCCCCGCGGGCGAACCCCTGGAGCTGCCCGGTGAGGATGCCCGTGCCGAGGCGCGCGGCGAGCGCGCCGAAGATCGCCCCGCGCATGCCGATCGCCGCGGGCACGAGGAGCAGCAGGCCCGGCAGCTGCTCGAGGAGCTCCTCCATCGCGCCGAGCACGATGCCGGCGGCGAGGCCGACGACCGTCGAGATCGCGAGCGCCGTCGCGCCCTGGCGCAGCGTGCGGCGCTGGGAGACCCAATGCGCCCACACCTCGAAGGCCAGGCGCAGGCCTGGCGGGGCGGGGGGTCGGGTGTTCGTCGCCACGACCGCGGAGTGTAGGGGGCGACCCCGTCCGCCGACCGGCGGTCGCGGCGCACCGGCGTCGGCTGGGGACCTTCACGCGAGGGGTGGCCGGGGCCTCACCGCGACTCGGCAGGCCCGCCGCGCTCAGAGGTAGAGCGCCTCGATCTCGTCGGCGAAGCGCGACTCGACGGGGCGCCGTCGCAGCTTCTGGGTGGGGGTGAGCTCACCTTGGCTGATCGACAGCGGCGCGGTGATGATTCGGTAGGCCCGAATCGCCTCGCCACGGGAGACCATCGCGTTGGCCTCGGCGACCGCCGCGTCGAGCTCGGCGCGCAGCGGTGCCTCGTCGAGCGGCGGCGTCGGGTCGATTCCCCGCCGGGCGAGCTCGTCGTGGTCGAGGAAGACGAGCGCGCCGACGAAGGCGCGGCCCTCACCGACGACGACGACGTGCTCGACGAGCGGGTGGGCGCGCACACGGTCGGCGAGCGGTCCCGGCACGACGTTCTTGCCCCCGGCGGTGACGAGGATCTCCTTCTTGCGGCCGGTGATGACGAGCTGGCCCTGTGGCGTGAGCCTGCCGAGGTCACCGGTGCGCAGCCAGCCGCCGTCGAGGACCTCGGCGGAGGCCGTGGGGTCGCGCCAGTAACCGCCGAAGACCTGCGGGCCGGCGATGAGGATCTCGCCGTCCTCGGCGAGGCGCACCGTCGTCGAGGGGAAGACCTCCCCGACGGTGTCGTAGTCGACGGTGGCCACGGGTCCGCCGGAGACGATCGGCGAGGCCTCGGTGAGGCCGTAGCCGGGCAGGACGGTCACCCCGAGGCCGTCGAAGAAGCGTCCGAGGTCGGCATCGAGCGGGGCGCCACCGCAGATCGCGAGCGTGAGCTCGCCGCCGAAGGCCTCCCGCAGCCTGCCGTAGACCAGGCGGTCGAAGAGGCGGTGCTGCAGGCGCAACCCCCACGACCCGCCCCCGCCGCGCTTTGCCCGTGACCAGCGCCTCGCGACGTCGGCGGCACGATCGAAGACCCGCTCCCGGCCGGCCTCGGCGGCCTTCGCGCGCGCAGCCGCATGCACCTTCTCGAAGACCCGCGGCACACCGACGATGAACGTCGGGTGGAAGGCCGCGAGTTCGGCGGAGAGCCGCTCGAGGCTCGTCGCGAGGCCGGTGAGCACCCCCTGCTCGAGCGAGGTCTGCAGCTGGATGCGCGCGAGGGCGTGGGCCAGCGGCAGGAAAACGAGCGTGCGCGCACCGGGTTCGAAGAGCTCGGGCACCTGCTCGGCGGTCTGCCGGGCGTTGGCGCAGAGGTTGGCGTGGGTGAGCTCGCAGCCCTTGGGCTCGCCGGTCGTGCCCGAGGAGTAGATGAGCGCTGCGAGGTCGCCGCTGCTGAGCCCCGCGACGCGCGCCTCGACCTCCTCGTGGTGACCGCGGCCGTCCTCGGCGAGTCGGGCGGCCGCACCCTCCTCGAAGGCGAGCACCTCCGGGGCGCCCGGCAGGGCTGCGGCGAGCGGGGCGAGCGCCTCGCGCTGCGCCGCGGTCGCGACGAGCAGGAGCACCGCGCCGCTGTCATCGAGGATGCGCTCGACCTGCTGGGGCGAGCTCGTGTCGTAGATCGGCACGCTCACCGCCCCGGCGGCGAGGATCGCCGCGTCGGCGTAGACCCAGTCGACACCGGTGGGCGCGAGCAGCGCCACGCGCTCACCGGTGGCCACACCCCGGGCGATGAGGCCGGCGGCGAGCTCGCGCACACCCTCGCGCAGGCGCGCGGCGGTGTGCTCGACGAAAGCCTCGCCGTCGTGGTGGGCGAGCAACGGACGGGTGGGCTCGGCGTCGGCCCAGGACCAGAGTCCGGCCAGCGCATGGCGCGCCGGCGGGCCGCTGAGGGGTGGGCCGCTGACCTCGGCGGGAATCGTGGCCTCCATGAAACCTACGGTAGCGTAGGATGCGCGGTGGCGCGAGGGCTAGAAGCTGGTCGCGGCGAGCTCGGCCAGCGGCGAGCGCACCCCCTTCGACAGGGCGACGTGGCCGAAGAGGTCGGTGCCCTTGAGCGTCTCGATGAGCGCGGCCATCCCCCCGTACGGCGAGATGTAGGGGTTGTCGACCTGGCTGAGGTCGCCGCAGAACACGACCTTCGAGCCGGCGGCCATGCGGGTGAGGATGACCTTGAGCGTCGGCAGCTCGAGGTTCTGGGCCTCGTCGACGATGACGAACTCGTCGGTGATCGAACGGCCGCGCAGGTAGGTGATCGCCGCGGTCTCGAGCTCCCCGCGGTCGAGGAGCGCATCGACGGTGGCCTGCACAGAGCGCTGGTCCGATCCCCAGCCGTCGTCGTCGCGTCGGAAGAGCGCGTAGAGGTTGTCGTAGACCGCGGCCATCCATGGCTGGAGCTTCTCGTCGAGGTCGCCTGGCAGGTAGCCGACCTCCTGGCGGCCGACGGCCACGAGGGGGCGGTACACCGACAGGCGGCGGTAGGTGCGCGACTCGAGGACCTGCTCGAGCCCCGCGGCCAGCGCGAGGAAGGTCTTGCCGGTACCGGCCATGCCCATGAGGGAGACGCACGGCACGTCGGGGTCGGTGAGGAGGTCGAGGGCGAAGGTCTGGCGCACGTCGCGGGGATTCACGCCGAAGGCACGCGGGCTGCCGGTGATGCGCTCGACGGTCGCTGCCCCGTCGGGGGACACGTCGACGACCCGTGCGAGCCCCGAGGACGACGGACCGGCGCGCAGGATGACGCACTGGTTGCGGCACAGCGGCGCCTGCTCGGCCACGGCCTCGGGGAGCACGGCCTTGCCGGCGCCGTGGAGGGTGCCCATGGTGGCCTCGTCGACCGCGAGGTCGGCAATGCCGGTGTAGCGTTCGTCGACCTCGACGGTGTCGGCGCGGTAGTCCTCGACGTCGACGCCGAGCTGGCTCGCCTTGATCCGCAGCGCCCCGTCCTTCGTCACGAGGGTGCCGGCGAGCGACTTCGCCACCGAGAGGATGCGGTGGTCGGGCTTGTCGGGGTCGAGGTAGCTCGGCAGGGTCTCGTCGACACCGTTGCCCTCGACGCGGAAGGTGCCCCCGCTCGGCAGCGTGATCGGCTCCCGCAGCCCACTGCGACTCTCAAGGCGGAGCTCCTCGAGGAGGCGCACCGCCTGCCTGGCGTTGCGGCCGACCTCGTCCATGCGCGCCTTCTGACGGTCGAGCTCCTCGACGACGACGAGCGGCAGGACGACCTCGTGCTCGTCGAAGCGGTGCAGCGCGTTGGGGTCGGCGAGCAGCACGCAGGTGTCGAGCACGAACGTCGTCGGGACCTCTGCGGCCATCAGGACTCCTGTCGTCGTCGGGCGGGGGGCGGAGGGCGGCGCACCGCGCTCGTGGCGCGCCCGTCGGTGAAGGCGAGGGTGAATCGGCCGGCGTCGGGGCAGTGCACGTCGGCGAGGTCGAGGCCGTCCCGGCCGGCGAGCAGCGCGGTGACCGCGGCGACGACCTCTGCGGGGGCGCAGGCCACGAGCCGGGCGGACCGGCCGTAGCGGGCGGCCTCGGCGAGTCGCCCCTCGAGGAAGCGCAGGGCCCGACCGCCCTCCCAGGCCGCGTCGACCCACGCGTCGCCGGCGTCGTCGGTGGGGATCTCGGCGGGCCAGCCGAGGGCTTCGACGACCTCGACCTCGAGGCCGCTGGCCGCGGCGAGGGGCACGAGCGTCGCGCGGCACCTTGGGGACGGCGCGGTGCACAGCGCGCGCACGTCCGGGTCGGAGGCAGTGAGCTCGTGGGCGAGGGCCGCCGCGCGGGCGGCGCCGAGCTCGTCGAGCGGTCCGGGCGCGGCTTCGTCGGCGCGCGGTGGCGCCTGGGCGGCGGCGACGAGCTCGACGATGAGGCTCATCGCAGGCTCCGCCGGCGGCGCGGGCGGGTCATCGGCGGGTCTCGGTCATCGACGGTGTCATCGTAGCGAGCGACGACCTCCACAGGCCCGAGGCTCGACGCGACTCACTGGCCGAAGCGGCGCTTGCGCGAGGCGTAGTCCCGCAGGGCCCGCAGGAAGTCGGTCTTGCGGAAGTCGGGCCAGTAGGCGTCGCAGAAGTGGAACTCCGAGTGCGCCGACTGCCAGAGCAGGAAGCCCGAGAGGCGGATCTCCCCGGAGGTACGGATGATGAGGTCGGGGTCCGGGGTGCCGGTCGTGTAGAGGTGGGCGGCGATCTCCTCGAGGGAGAGGGAGTCGATGACCTCCGGCAGGGCGTCGCCCGCCGCCTCGCGCTCGACGAGCAGGGCCCGCAGCGCGTCAACGATCTCCTCGCGTCCGCCGTAGCCGACGGCGACCTGCACGTGCAGTCCCCGGGCATGGGCGGTGCGCTCCTCGGCGTCCTTGAGGACCCGCGCCAGCGGGTCGGGCAGCGCGTCGAGTGCCCCGACCGCGGTGAGCCGCACCTCCGGTCGACGAGTGGCGATGCGTTCGACGGTCTCGGCGATGATGTCGACGAGGTCGGCGACCTCCCCGGCCTCCCGCCGGAGGTTGTCGGTCGACAGCAGCCAGAGGGTCACGTAGGGGATGCCAAGCTCGGCGCACCACTCGAGGAGGTCGTCGATCTTGCGCGCGCCCTGCCGGTGGCCCGCTGCGGCGGTCCCGAGCCCGCGCTCGCGGGCGTAGCGGCGGTTGCCGTCGAGGATGAGCCCGACGTGCTGGGGCAGCGTCGACAAGCCGGCGGCGAGCCGGCGCTCGTAGAGGCGGTAGACGACCTGCCACATCCCGTGTCGAGTCTAACCCGACGGGGTGGGCCAGCGGTCCCGGTCGATCCCAACGGCGCGAACCACCGGCGACGGCCGGGACCGGGTCTGTAACAGCCGATCCGCGTCGGGCGGTCGGCCCCGCGATGATGGCCGTCTTCGGCGGTCTTGCTCGGCCTTTGCGCTGACCTTCGCCGTGGCCGCTCGGCCGGAGGGTGTGCTGGCCGGAGGGTGCGGGCAGGGGTGTGCGCCCCGGGGGTGGCCGGGGCGCCGCGGATGGGGCGATGGGGGGCTAGAGGTCGAGGGTGGGCTGGGTCGGTCCCGCTGGCGGCGGGTGGTCGTCGTCGGGGGGGTCGGGTGGCGGCGGCCGCTCATCATCCGGCGGCCGGCCCGGGGCTCTGCCGGGCGGGTCGGTTCCCGGCGGATCACCGCTGGATCGTGAACCATCCCCGCCGCCGCGGCGGTGGTGTCGGTTGGGGGGTCTGGTCAGCTGGTAGGGGCTGGGATCGGCGTCGGTGCGCTCACCGGGTGGGGTGGGGGTGATCCGCCAGCCGTGGTGGTGCAGGTGGAAGTGGCAGTTCGCACACAGCAGCACAAGATTGGCGAGGTCGGTGGCGCCACCATCGGCCCAATGTTGCACGTGATGTGATTCGCATTGGGCGATGGGGGCGCGGCAGCCGACGCAGTGCCGGTCGCGGGCGGACAGCGCGTCGATCTGGGCGAGGGTGGGGTCGCGGTGGCGCCGCCCGACGTCGAGGATGTCGTCGTGGCGGCCGCCGGTGGCGATCACCGCGGCGTCGACGCGGCAGGCCAGCATCCGCGCGGTCTCCGACGAGATCGGCCCTGCCCCGTCCAGCGTCGGTGGGGTGGGGTCCTCCCCGG
>SLNF01000115.1 GCA_007133145.1 Nitriliruptorales bacterium | reverse complement strand
TTCGTCTAGGCAGCTGTTCCTAACCGTTCCTCAGCCGCACCCGCCGCTGACACGGCGCCGTGGTCGGGCACTCTTGGGCGTCGGCCGACCGGCGATCACCCGACACCCCGCGCCACCATGGCCTCGGCGGTGCGTGGGAGGGCTGGCAACCGATTCCCGACAGCCCCGACGCTACGCAACTCGCCGGTCGAGGTCAACACCCGGTTACCGCGTGATTTCCCCGGCATTGCGGGGGTCTTGGAGCTTGCGACAGCCTCACGAGGCCCGTCTAGGGGCCTTTGGTCCCCTCGCCACTGGGCCCTTCAGGTCTCCGATGGCGATAGTGGGGCGCTACAGGCGGCGGGGGTCCTGCCGACGGGGGTCGGGGGACCCTGGTGCGGCCGCCGTGGACTGCCCCCGCCAGCGTCCTCCTGCCTCTCGATGGCGTCGCTTCGACGGCACGCGAGCGCCCGTGGAGCGAACATGGCAGGATCCGGTCATGGAAGAACGTGCGCCTCGCGCGCATTCTCCTGGGCGGACAACCGGAGCCCGCCGGCCCCGCCGTCCGGGTGCCCCCCGCATGCGAGCGTCCGTGGCGCGCCTCGCCACTGCGCCGCCGACAGGAGCCCTCCCGTGACCGGGTCGCCACGCAGGGTGGGCGCCGGCCCCGGAGGAGGGCTGCTCATGGCCGGTGTCCTCGCCTTCGTCGCAGCGCTGGCGTGGCAGGCACTCGGCGGTGCGATGCGCCTCGCCGTCGTCGGGGCGATCGCCGTGGCCGCCGGCCTCCTGCTCGCCGACGTGCTGCGTCGGCGCTGAGCGCCACCACGGCGCCGCAGCGGCCCTCCCCCTCACCACGACCGAGCGCGCGAGGGGGTCCCGTCGAACCCCCTGCCCGACCCCGATCCCCATGGAGGAGCCGTTGTCCCCCACCGACCTCCTGCGCTCCCTGCTCGACCCTGCGGTGCGCGCCGACCCCTACCCCGTCTACGCGGCGCTCCAGCAGCAGGCGCCCGTCGCCGAGGGGCCGATGGGCATCGTCGTGGTCGCCAGCCACGCCCCGGTCGACGGGCTGCTGCGCGACCGGCGCCTGTCGAGCGACTACCGCCGCTCCGGGGCGTTCCGGGCCTGGCTCGCCGAGCAGGGCGCCGACCTCGACGCCTGGGACGCCGACGAGGCCCAACCCTTCCTGCTGCGCGACCCACCCGACCACACAAGGCTGCGACGCCTCGCGGCCTCGGCGCTCGCGCCCGGCACCCTCGGACGCCTCGAGCCGCGGGTCTCCGCGCTCGCCGACGGGCTCCTCGACGCCGCCGCCGCCCGCGTCGGCGCCCACGGCACCGTCATCGACGTCGTCGC
This sequence comes from Nitriliruptorales bacterium, assembly GCA_007133145.1. Lineage (GTDB taxonomy): Bacteria > Actinomycetota > Nitriliruptoria > Euzebyales > Egibacteraceae > T1Sed10-49. Next base: position 5,035 of record SLNF01000115.1, on the reverse strand, counting down.
CGAGGTCGCCGCGCCACTGCCCCTTGCGGTCATCGGTGAGTTGCTCGGCGTGCCCGAGCGCGACCGAGGGCGCCTACAGACCTGGTCGCGTGACCTCGCCCGGGCCATCGACCCGCCGTTCCTGCTCGGCGAGGCCGAGCGCGCCGCCGCCTGGCGGGCCGTGGAGGCCTTCCACGGCTACCTCGCCGACCTCATCGACGACCGGCGGCGCGAGCCCGGTTCCGACGTCCTCACGGCGCTGCTCGCCGCACGCGACGCGGGCGCGGCACTGAGCGACGCCGAGTTGCGGGGCATCGTCGTGCTCCTGCTCGCCGCCGGGCAGGAGACGACGGTCAACCTCATCGCCAACGCCTGGCTGGCCCTGCTGCGCCACCCCGACGAGCTCGCGAGGCTGCGGGGCGAGCCGACGCGCGCGGCGGCGGTCGTCGAGGAGACCCTGCGCCACGACGCGCCGGTGCAGCTGCGCGACCGGGTGGCGCTCGCCGATCTGCGCATCGGCGACGTCGAGGTCGCCGAGGGCACGACGCTCCTGCTCCTGCTCGCGGCAGCCAACCGCGATCCCGCGCGCTTCCCCGCCCCGGAGCGCTTCGACCCCGACCGCGACACCTCCGGCCACCTCGGGTTCGGCGCGGGGCCCCACGCCTGCCTCGGCGCCCCGCTCGCCCGCCTCGAGGCGCGCGTGGTCCTCGAGCGGCTCGCGACCCGGCTGCGCAACCCCCGCCTCGCGACCGACCACCTGGCCTACCGGGACCACATCGCGCTGCGCAGCCTCGAGGCGCTGCCGGTCGCCGTCGACGGGATCGCCACCGCCTGAGCCGGCCCCGCGCCACGCGGCGCCGCCCGTAAGTTACCGACCGGTAGACTCCGCCGGCACGGGACACCGGCAGCAGGAGCACAGCGATGAGCGAGCCGACCGAGCTGTTCGCCCTCACCGAGGAGCACCGCGCCTTCCGTGAGGTGGTGCGCCGCATCGCCGCCGACCACATCGCCCCGCGTGCGGCGGCGATCGACGCCGAGGCGGCCTTCCCCTGGGACGTCAAGGAGGTCCTCGCCGACAACGGCCTGCTCGGTCTGCACATCCCCGAGGCCTACGGCGGAGCCGGCGCCGACGCGCTGACCTTCGCGCTCCTCGTCGAGGAGGTCGCGCGGGTCTGCGCCTCCTCCTCGGTGATCCCGCTCGTGCAGAAGCTCGGCAGCGTGCCGATCCTCATGGCCGCCAGCGAGGCGCAGAAGCAGGCGTGGCTGCCGGGCATCGCCGAGGGCGCCGACCTCATCAGCTACTGCATCAGCGAGGCCGAGGCCGGCAGCGACCCCGCGTCGATGGCGACGACGGCGACCCGCGACGGCGAGCACTACGTCCTCAACGGCACGAAGGTGTGGATCTCCATGGCGGGGGCCTCCAACCTCTACGTCGTCTTCGCCAAGACCGACCCCGACGCGGGGCCGAGGGGCATCAGCGCGTTCCTCGTGCGCGCCGAGGACCCCGGCTTCAGCGTCGGCAAGAAGGAGGACAAGCTCGGGATCACCGGCAGCCCCACCTGCCAGGTCCACTTCGACGACTGCCGCATCCCCGCCGACCGGCGCATCGGCGAGGAGGGACGCGGGTTCTACGACGCGATGGCGGCCTTCGACCACACCCGCCTCGTCGTCGGCGCCCAAGCGGTCGGCATCGCCCAGGGCGCGATCGACGCGGCGCGGGCCTACGTCGCCGAGCGCGAGCAGTTCGGCCGTCCCGTCGCGAGCTTCCAGGGCGTGCAGTTCATGCTCGCCGACATGCAGACCGAGACCGCCGCGGCCCGGGCACTGGTCTACGAGGCCGCGGCGAAGGCCGACCGCGGCGACGACGACCTCACGCTGGCCTCGTCGATGGCCAAGCTCAAGGCCGGGGACGTCGCGATGGCGGTGACCACCGACGCCGTCCAGCTCTTCGGCGGCTACGGCTACACGAAGGACTACCCCGTCGAGCGGATGCTGCGCGACGCGAAGATCACGCAGATCTACGAGGGCACCCAGCAGATCCAGCGCCTCGTCATCGCCCGCGAGCTCCTGCCGCGGCGCTGAGCGGGGGCGCCCGGCGGTAGCCTCGGCCGGGAGCCCGCGACCGGCGACACCCCCGGAGGCGTGATGCCCAATCCCGTGGAGCTGCACCGTCGCGCGATCGACGATCTCGACGCGACGATCGCCGCGATCGACGACGCCGACTGGGAGCGCCCGACGGCGTGCGAGGGCTGGAGCGTGCGCGACCTCCTCGCCCACCTCACCGCGGAGGCGTGGTGGGCGCCCCACCTCCTCGCCGGGCAGACCCTCGAGGAGGTCGGCGACCGCTACGACGGCGACGTCCTCGGCGACGACCCGCTCGCGGCGTGGCGTGAGGCCAGCGCCGCCGAGCGCGCCGCGGTCGCCGAACCCGCGGTGCTCACCCGGAGGGTGCACACGACGATGGGGACGCTCCCGGCCGAGGTCTACCTCACCCAGCGCGTCACCGACCTCGTCGTGCACCGCTGGGACCTCGCCCGCGGACTCGGCATCGAGGTCACCCCGCCCGACGAGCTCGCCGCGCCCCTGCTCGAGGCGCTCGCCCCCCACGCCGAGGAGCTCGCCGGCAGCGGGCTGTTCGCCCCGCCGGTGCCCGTCGCCGACGACGCGGCCGTCGGCGAGCGGCTGCTGGGGCTGCTCGGTCGTGACCCCCGGCGCAGGAGCAGGCGACCGGCCAGCGACGGGACCGCGCCCGGCGCCGGCGGGGCCGGCACCCCGGCCGAGCCGAGGCGCGACCCCGTGCCGGTCGCGGCGAGCGAGATCACCTTCGTGCGGACGATGACCCAGCTCGACGCGAACATCCTCGGCCACGTCCACGGCGGCGTGATCATGCGCGAGGTCGACACCGCCGCGGGCGCGGCCGCGGCCCGCCACGCCGGACGGGTCTGCGTCACCGCGGCGATCGACGAGCTGTCCTTCCTCGCGCCCGTCGAGGTCGGCGACCTCCTCTTCGTCCACGCCGCGGTCAACGACGTCGGGCACACGAGCCTCGAGGTCGGGGTCCGCGTCGAGGCGGAGCGCTGGGAGGGCGGCCCGCGGCGGCACACGACGACGGCCTACCTCGTCATGGTCTGCCTCGGCGACGACGGCCGACCGGTGCCCGTCCCGCCGCTCGAGGTCGCCGACGAGCAGGAGCACCGCCGTCAGGCGCAGGCGCGGATCCGCCGGCAGATGCGCAAGGAGCGCATCGAGCGCCTCGGCAGCTACCGGCCCGAGCCCACCGACCCCGCCACGACCTGAGACGCCCCCACCGACCGCAGCCCGAGGAGGCACCCACCGTGCACGTCCTGCTCACCAACGACGACGGCATCGACGCCCCCTGGCTGGGCGTCCTCGCGGCAGGCCTGCGCGACGCCGGGCACGACACGACGGTGCTCGCCCCCTCGAGCGACCAGAGCGGCGTCTCGGGTGCCCTCAAGCCCCTGCCGATGGGCGGGGAGGTCGACCTCGCGCTGACCGCCGCCCCGGCGGTCCCCGTCGACCGCGCGTGGGCGGTGCAGGCGGCCACGCCGACGGTCTGCGTGCTGCTCGGCCTCGGCGGGGCCGTCGACGAGCCCGTCGACGTCGTCGTCAGCGGGCCGAACTTCGGGTGGAACATCGGCCGGGACGTCTGGCGCTCGGGCACCGCGTGGGCGGCGATCACCGCCTGGGGGATGGGCGTGCCGGCCCTCGCGGTCTCCGCCGCCCCCGAGCCCCACGAGCCCGCCGACCTCGCCGCCGTCGTCGGCCACGCCGTCGAGACCGCCGAGAAGCTCACGAGCCAGCCCGAGCCGGAGGTGTGGAACCTCAACGTGCCGGCACCGCCGGCGGCCTCCTGGCAGCCCGCGGCCTGGACGAGCCTCAGTCCCGGCGAGCGGATGACCGCCTCGCGGATCAGCGTCGTCGCACGCAACGGCGACGGCAGCGCCACGGTCCGCCTCGGCCTGCACCGCGGGATGATCGTGCCCCCGGTCGAGGGCAGCGACGCCGAGCGTGTCTACGCCGGAGGGGTCTCGCTCAGCCGCCTGCGCCCGCTCGACAGCTGGTCCTGAGCCGACCTCTGCCAGCGGGCCGGCGGGCGGCCTGCCCGTAGGGCGCACCGCCGACGGGCCGCGCCTCAGCGCAGCAGCACGTGGGTCCGCCCGTCGGGGCCGTGGCGCAGCGCGCCGAGCACGCCGGTGCGACGGGTCGCGCCGAGGCCGGCGTCGGCGCCCTCCTCGGCGCCCTCGACGCCCGGGCTCGCGAGCGGCCCGCCGACGCAGAGCTCGCCGTCCTGCTCCTCGAGGCAGGCCGGCTCGAGCAGCGCGCCGGCGGGCTGGCCGGACTCGGTGGCCAGCCACGCCGCGGTCGCCGCGTCGAGGTCGCGTGGGGTCAGCGAGGCGAGGTAGGCCGCGGTCGCGAGGCCGCTGCCGGTGGCCACGCCCACCCCAAGGCGCGTCGAGGCCAGCGCGGCGCGCGGTGCGGCGACCCCATCGAGGCACAGCAGGCCGGAGAGGCCGTGGTCCCCCGGCTCGGCCGAGCCGAGCGCATCGATGCCGGCGGCGTCGGTGGCGAGCCAGTCGACGCGCTCCTCCTCGGCGGCGGCGAGCCACTGCGCGGTGCCGCCGCCGCGCACGGCGACGACCTGCCCGCCGACCGCGGCGACGGCGATGGCGAGGACCGTCGTCGAGGGCTGCTCGAGCGGGGTCGTCACGAGCACACGCTCGCCCCGGCGCAGTCCCCAGCCGGCGAGGGCCTGCGCCGCCGCGGCGAGGTTGCCGGTGCTCAGACGCTGCCAGCAGCTCCGGTCGGCGACGAGCAACCAGTCGTGGTCGTGGCCGACCTCGGGGTCGGCGTAGACGTCGCTGCCCGTCAGGGCGACGTCGAGGAACGCCTCGCCGTCGCCTGCGGGCCGTCCCCCGAGCCCATCGCCCACGAGCAGCTCGACATCGGCCTGCCCGGTGCCGGCCGCGGCCTGCTCGTGGCTGACCGCGAGCCGCGCGGCCCGCGGGCGCGGCGGCAGCCCGGCTCCGACCACGAG
>SLNF01000309.1 GCA_007133145.1 Nitriliruptorales bacterium | reverse complement strand
GTGGAGGTGGCGGGAGTCGAACCCGCGTCCAGATGTCTCGTCCCCGGGACCCCTACGAGCGTAGGTTCCGGCTCATTGTCGGGTCGCCGCGCTCCGGAACCAAGCGGCTCGGCGACCGTACGCCACTGCGGTGTCCCCACCGGCCCGTGGCGATGACCGGTGAGTGGAGCCTGGGTGCGATGCCCGACCCCTCAGCCCAGGCAGCCGAGGGCGGACAGGCTGCGGTGGTTACGCAGCCAGGGCCATGTCTTCGTTGGCACCTATTGGTTACCCGGACAGATTTACGAGTTGACCAGGCATGCTCGGCTCGCGCTCCCGAGGTCGACCGACACCTGTCGAGACCTCATCACCCCCGAAGGAGGGTGGCGACGCTGGATGCAGTTGTCATGGTGCAGGACAGGCGAGTCTACCCGACGGGTGGGTTCGGCTCACTGCCGTCCGGCCCGCGCCGAGGATGTCGCCCGCCGCGCTCTTCGCGCGCGCAGCGGCCGCCGCGATGCCCGTGCCCTCAACGGCCCTTGCGTCGCTCGGCAAGCTCCCGCTCCATCGTGCGCTTGGCGTCGCGCTCGGCGATGTCCTTGCGCTTGTCGTGCTGGGTCTTGCCCCCGGCGAGCCCGAGCTGGAGCTTGGCCCGGCCGTCCTTCCAGTAGAGCTTGAGCGGGACGAGCGTGCGCCCCGACTCACGCGTGAACGCCTCGAGCTCGGCGATCTCCTCGCGGTGCAGCAGGAGCTTGCGGGGCCGGGTCGGCTCGTGGTTGGCGCGGTTGCCGAAGGCGTACTCGGGGATGTGGCAGCCGTAGAGCCACACCTCACCGCGGCGGACGACGGCGTAGGCGTGCTGCAGCGACGCCTTGCCGTCGCGCAGCGACTTCACCTCGGTGCCGGTGAGCACGAGCCCGGCCTCGAGCGTGTCATCGATGCGGTAGTCGTGGCGTGCCCGACGGTTCACCGCGATCGCGTCGTCGCGCTTGCGTGGCTTGGCCATGGCCCGATGCGACTACTGGGAACCGGCGACGAGCGACTGCAGGGCATCCTGCGCCGCGGAGAGCTGCGGGTCGTCCTCGGCGTCCTCTGCGGCAGCGACCTCCCGATCCGGCTCGACGCCGACCTCCTCGATCGAGTCGCCCGACGGCGTGAAGTACGCCGCGGTCGTGAACTTCGCGCCCGAGCCCCCCGGCAGGGAGCGGATGGTCTGCACCGTGCCCTTGCCGAACGTCGGCTCGCCGATGAGGAGCCCGCGGCCCGCGTCCTGGATCGCCGCGGCGACGATCTCCGAGGCGCTCGCGGTGCCGCCGTCGACGAGGACGACGAGCGGGAAGTCCCCGGCGGGGTCCCCGGCCGCCGTCAGCGTCTCCTCCTGCCCCGAACGCTCCTGCACCCGCACGACGACCTCCTCGTCGAGGAAGACGCTCGCGACGTTGACGGACTCCCGCAGCAGACCGCCGGGGTTGCCCCGCAGGTCGAGGACGACCCCTTCGGCGCCGTCCTCGAGGGCGCCCTCGATCTCCCCGCGCAGCTCGTCGGCCACGTTGGTGGTGAACTGCAGGAGCTCGAGGTGCGCCGCACCGTCCTCGAGGATGCTCGCCTCGAGCCTGGGAATCGCGATCTCGGCCCTGGTGAGCGTCGTCGTGATCGTCTCGACCTCGTCGTTGCCACGCTCGAGCTCGAGCTCCACGTCGGTGCCGGGCTCACCGCGCACCTGGTTGACGACGGCCTCGATGGGCTGCTCGGTGACGTCATCGCCGTTGACGCCGAGGATGCGGTCGCCGGCGCGGACCCCGCCCTCGTCGGCCGGGGTGCCCTCGAAGACGCGGACGACGAAGAGCCCCTCGGGGGTCTCCTGCAACTCCATGCCGACCCCGGCGTAGGTGCCGTCGAGTTGGTCGGAGAAGTCCTCGTAGGCCGTCGGGTCGTAGTAGCGCGCATAGGGGTCGTCGAGCGCCTCGAGCATCCCTTCGATGGCCCCCTCGACGAGGACCTCGCTTTCGGGGGGATCGACGGCGTCGGCCTTGAGGTCCTCGTAGAGCTCGACGAGCGGCTCGAGCTCGGTGGGTACCCGGTCTCCACCTCCGACGGGCACCTCGACGAAGCCGCCCGCGCCCTCGCTGCCCATGCGGTAGGCGCTGAACACGAGCGCGGCGACGACGACGAGCGCGGTCAGGCCACCGAGGACGCGCCAGCGCCACACCGAGCGCGTCGGCTGTGACACAGGAGGCCCTGGCGGTGAGAGATCCATGCCCCCCAGCGTGCCACGCGGGCGCGACCGCCGACGGGCCCGACCCTGGCGGGCCAGCCCTCTAGAGGTAGGGCATCGGGTTGGTCGGCGTACCGTTGATCCGCACCTCGAAGTGGAGGTGCGGGCCGGTCGAGACCCCCGTCGAGCCGACGTAGCCGATGGTCTGGCCGCGGCTGACCTGCTGGCCGGCGCTGACCGCGAGGCGCGACTGGTGAGCGTAGAGCGTGCTCATCCCCCCACCGTGGTTGATGACGACGGTGATGCCGTAGCCGCCCATGCCCCCCGCGGTGACGACCGTGCCCGACTCCGCGGCGCGGATCGGCGTGCCCGTCGGCGCCCCGTAGTCGATGCCGGCGTGGAGACGACGGGTGCCGAGGATCGGGTGCGTGCGGTAGCCGAAGGGGCTCGTGATCGGCGCGGCGACCGGGGTAGCGAGCTGGCCGCCCCCGCTCGACGCGCTGCCCGAGGAGCCGCCCGAGCTCCCGCTCGAGGACGACGACGACGAGGACGACGAGGACGACGAGGAGGACCCTGACGAGGAGCTCGCACCACTCGAGCGCGACGCAGCTTCCCGTTCGGCCTCGCGCTGCTCGGCGAGGCGACGCTCCTCGGCTTCGCGCCGCTCCTGCTCGGCCGCAAGCTCGCGGAGCTCGGACTCGATCGCGCGACTCTGGGACTCGAGGTCGGCGACGAGGGCGCGGTACTCCTCCTGCTCGTCCTCGATGGAGGCGAGCAGCCGCTCCTGCTCCGCGGCCTCCTCCTCGGCGGCCACCCGCAGCGCGTCGGTCTCCTCGACGAGCCCGGCGACCCGTTCGGTCTCGCGCTCGGCGACGGCGCGCTGCTCCTCGCGACGGGCCTCGAGCTCTGCGAGGCGGGCGAGGACCCCCGCGAGCTCGGCCTCGAGCGCAGCGATGCCCTCGATCTGGGCGACGTCCTGGCTCATCACCGCGGAGATGAGGTGGCTCTGCCGGGTGAGCTCGTGGAGGTCGGTGGCGTCGAAGAGCACCGTCGTGGCGTCGACCGAGCCGTGCATGTAGGAGTGGCGCACGCGGTCGCTGAAGAGGTCGCGCTGCTCGTCGAGCTCGTCGCGCGTCGCGTCGATCTCGCCCTCGGTGGCGACGATGTCCTGCTGGGTGGCCTCCAGGATCGCCTCGGCCTCGGCGAGCTCGCCCTCGGCCTCCGCGAGCTCGTCGGTGAGCTCGGCGAGCTCGGCGCGGATCCCCTCGAGCCGCTCCTCGACCTCGGCGAGCTCCTCGGCAGTCGAGCTGTGCTGGCGCTCGAGATCCTCGAGGGCGTCCTGCCCCTCGCCGAGGTCCTCCTCGACGCCCTCGAGCTCCTGCTCGGCCTCCCGCTGCTGTTGCTCGAGGTCGTCGGCGGCCGAGGGCGGTGGCAGGAGGGTGAGGGCGAGCAGCGCGGCGAGCAGCAGCGCGAGCGCCCGGCCACCGGTGCGCACGCCCCGGGTGGGGGGCTGCGCGGCGGCGGGGCGGCGACTCGTCATCAGACCGAGAGGAACCGTCGCAGGGACACGAACGAGGCGATCGCCGCGAGCCCCGCACCGATGGCGATGAGGATCGGCGTGACGGTGAGGACCTCGGCGGTGCCGATGAAGGGGATGAAGACGATCTGCTCGCGCAGCCGCCCGATGAGCGTCTGCATGCCGAGGAAGAGCAGCCCGCTGGCGAGCAGCGCGCCGATGACCCCGGCGAACATCCCCTCGAGCACGAACGGCAAGCGGACATACCAGTTCGTCGCGCCGACGAGCTTCATGATCCCGATCTGCTCGCGTCGGGCGAAGGCCGTCATGCGGATGGTGTTGCTGATGAGGGCCGCCGCGGCGACGAGCTGGAGGACGGCCACGGCGACCGCGCCGTTGCGGAAGGCGTCCATGACGGTGAAGAAGCGGTCGAGAACCTCGCGCTGATCGGAGATGTCGGCGACCCCGGGGAAGCCGGCGTACTGCGACTCGACGACGAGGTAGCGCTCCGGGTCGTGCAGGCTCACCCGGAACGACGCCGGCAGGAAGTCCGGCTCGATCGACGCGAGCACCTCGTCCTGACCCTCGAAGAGCTCCTGGGCCTCCTCGTAGGCGTCGTCCTTCGAGACGTAGATAAGGTCGCTGACCTCGGGGTTCTCACGGAGGTCGTCCTCGAGTGAGATCCGCTGCGCCTCGCTGATGCCGTCGTCGAGCCAGATCGAGACCTCGACCTCGGCGTAGAAGAGGTCGCGGGCGAGGTTGACCTGCTGCTGGACGAGGAGGCCGGCGCCGAGCAGCGCGAGGCTCACGGTGACGGTCACGATCGTCGCCACGGTCATGAGGAGGTTGCGCCGGAGCCCGACGAAGACCTCGGAGAGGAGGTAGCGGAGCCTAGCTCCCATAGCCGTAGACCCCGCGTGTCTGGTCGCGCACGAGCGCGCCGTCCTCGAGTTCGACGACGCGCCGGCGCATCGAGTCGACGATGTGCTGGTCGTGGGTGGCCATCACGACCGTCGTGCCGGTGCGGTTGATGCGGTCGAGGAGCTTCATGATCCCGACCGAGGTCGTCGGGTCGAGGTTGCCGGTCGGCTCGTCGCAGAGGAGGATCCGCGGACGGTTGACGAAGGCCCGGGCGATCGACACGCGCTGCTGCTCGCCGCCGGAGAGCTGGTGGGGGTAGGCCTCGTGCTTGTGGCCGAGGCCGACGAGCTCGAGCACCTCGGGCACGGTGCGCTCGATCGCCGCGCGCGGACGACCGATGACCTCGAGCGCGAAGGCGACGTTCTCGAAGACCGTCTTGTTCGGCAGGAGCTTGAAGTCCTGGAAGACGCAGCCGAGGTCGCGGCGCAGCGTCGGCACCCGCCAGCTCCTCAGCCGCGACAGGCGCTTGCCACCGACCCAGATCTCCCCGACGTCGGGGTCCTCGTCCTTGATGAGCAGCTTGATGAACGTGCTCTTGCCGGAGCCGGAGGCCCCCACGAGGAAGACGAACTCGCCCTTGGCGATGTCGAGGTCGATGTTCGACAGCGCGACGGCACCGTTCTTGTAGGTCTTCGAAACGTTGTCGAGGCGTATCACGGCAGCACGACACCAGGTGGGGAAGGTTGCACGCCTCGCCGGCGCGCCGGACTCGGAGGAGCCTAGCATCACCCCTGCGCAGCGCCTTGGAGGCTCCCCCGCCACGACCCGTCCGAACGGCCGGTCGAGCGGCGCACGGTCCGGCGCGGTGGGCACGTGCCGACACGGGGCCAGGGCACCAGAGCTCACCGCCGAGCCGAATCCGCCGTTCAGGGCTGCCCGAAGGCCTCGGCCAGCCGTTCGGGGAGGTCGCGCAGGCTCGCCCCACGCAACTCGAGGTAGCGCAGGTCGGCCTCCGCGAGCTCACCCTCCCCCTCCAGCGCGGGCCCGACGAGCACCCCGCGGCGCGCCGCCGCGGGGTCGAGGCGCCGCGGCAGATTGCCGACCGGCTCGAGCAGCGCGAGGGACAGGCCCCGTCGGGCCAGCGCCGCGACCGCGCTGCGCAGGGGTGGCACGAGCGGCCCGGAGGCCACGACCACGCCCTGCCCTCCCTCGGCGTGCACCCGCGTCTGCCCGATCGCCGGGGCAGGCACGTTGGCGGGACGCGGCGCGACGTCGCCGTCGCCGACGAGCACGAGCTGCGGACGGGAACGCGACAGGGCGGTGTGCAGCAACGCGGCGACGTCCTCCGGCCAGACGGGATGCAGGAGGGCGCGCCGCAGTCGGTGCCACGTCTTGGCGAGGGCGACGTCCTCGGTGAGCACGACGACGGGCTCCTCGAGGGTCGCGAGGTCGGCGTCGACCCGTGCGGGCAGCACGATCGCCCGACGCCCACGGCCGACGACGCCGGCAGCGACGGCGAGCCGGCTCGTCGGCCCAGGGGCGCGCACGCATGCCTGCGGCGCGAGCTCGGCGAGCTCACCGGCCAAGCCCCTCTCCGCGCCGACGACGACGAAGGCGTCGGGCAGCTCCTCGGGCAGGCGCGCGAGCGCGTCGACGGCGGCCCAACGCGTCGACGGGCTCACCGCCGGGCCCCTGTGGCGCTCATGCGACGAGCAGCAGCGCGCCGGCGGTCGCCCGCGCGAGCGCGTGGTCGAGGCCGGCGAGCAGCTCCACCGGCGCGTCGGCCGCAACGCGCTCGCATGGCCACCCGGCGGCGTCGAGCAGTCGCGTG
>SLNF01000088.1 GCA_007133145.1 Nitriliruptorales bacterium | reverse complement strand
GGTGCGCGCGAACGGCCTGCGCTCCTGGACGGTCGAGCCGCTGGCGGACAGGAGGTCCGCGGGTCGGACCTACAAGCACCTCGTCGTGCTCGAGGACGCCATCGGGACCACAGCCTGGACCCGGCTCACCGGCGCGATCGTGGCCCACTTCGCACAGGTCGGCTAGCCAGCGCCGGCCCGGCGGATCACGGAGGCGCGAGGACCGGCGCGGTGATCCGCCGCCGAGGACGCCGGTGGCCGGTCACGCCCGGCACGGTCGGCCGGGAACGCACCCGCAGGACGGGCCCCGAGGACCCCACCGCACCGCTCGAGCCGTTGTCAGCCGATCAGGTCACGGCGGCCGTGCGTTGAGCGCACGCCTGACGTGGCGCGCCGAGGGGCGGTGCCGCCTCCGCGAGGCCCTGACCTCGCCCGGTCGGGGACGGGAGGGAGCCCACCGGCGCACCCACCGCGAGCAGCTAGAACGCTCCGTCACACGCTGACGGGCATGACCGTGGGTGATCGCGGTGGTGTCCTGCCTCCCGAGTGGACGAGCGCATACGAGGGGGGCCGGGAGGCGTGGGGTCTCGACGCGCTGGCAGAACGCTGTCTACCCTCAAGCGAATCGTGTAGCAGGGGGCTCATGGATACGCCATCGAGGGCGCATCCCGGACGCGCGGAGGGGGACGATGGACATCGCGGCCGTGACGTCGACGCAGCGTAGGGGCCCGGGTGTCGCGCTCGTGGTGGGGGCGGTGCTCACCGCGAGCCTGGCGCTGACACTGGCGCTCGAGGTGCCGTCCGCGGCGGACGACGCCGAAGGGGACGGCTCGGATGGTGGCCAGGGGGAGCCGGTCGACGCCATCGAGGCTGGCGGGGAGTTCTCCCTCTCGTGGGACGGGCCGCTGCCGCCCCAGCGCCTCGACGCGTTCAGGTTCGTCAGCGAGGCGGTCTTCCCCTGCGCGATCGGCGAGGGCTTCTGGGCCTACACCGCGAGGTGGTCCGATCCCGGCGAGGGGCGCGTGCCGTTCGACAACGACAACGAGGACCACGTCGCCTCGCTCGAGCGCGATGGCTTCGCGTCGAGCATCATCGACTTCAACCGCGTCTCCGGCGCGCCGATCGACTGCGACGCCCGCAGCGAGTGGACCGTTCCCGCGCCGCCGGTGCAGGGGTTCGACCGGGCTGGCGACGGCTACGTGATCCGCACGAACCGTGACGGCCCGGGCTCGCCGCTGCGCCCGCCGCGGCTCGAACCGGCGGAGGGCGCAGGCCTCGGCCAGGTCTCCGACGTGCGCTGGCAGGCATACCTCGTCGACGACGACGGCAACGGCAACGACGGCAACGACAACAACGGCAACGGCAACAACAGCAACGAAGGCACCGACGAGGCGGACCCGCTCGAGGAGTACGAGCGGCGGCTGCGGGTCGACTTCCGGACCGCGAGCGCGAGCACCGGCCTCGTGGCCACGCTGTCGGCGGCGAGCGGATTCCGCTTCCCCGACGAGCTCGACCGGTGGGCCGCCCGCGTCGAAGGCGTCCTCGTCGACGTCGAGGACGTCGACCTCGCCCTCGGCCACGTCGTCACGGTCGCGTTCGCCGAGGGCGTCGACATCGACCCCGGCGACGACATCGAGCTCGAGATCGGGATGCCCGGCAGCGGGTTCGGCCCGCCCCTCGTCTACGCGAACTCGAGCTTCTCGGTGCGCACGCAGGTCGACCCCGTCGAGGCCTTCCCCCGGCGTGGCCTCACCGTGACCGACGACCTCGAGCCCGCGGAGAGCGCCTCGGTCGGCGGCGTCAGGCTGTCGGTCGAGGACCGCACCGGCGGTGTCGAGACGCGTTGGACGGTCTCGCTGACCCCGGCGACCGAGCTGCGCTCCCTCACCGATGCGATCATCGTCTCGGCCCCCGGCGGGACGCGGTTCCCCGACGACGGGCGGGCCTACGCGATCGGCGGCGTCCCGCTCCGCGTCGAGGAGGTCGACAACAGCTCGGGCGGCACCAGCGAGGTGAAGCTGCAGGTCATCGGTGGCGTGCCCGCCCTCAACCCGATCGAGTTGCAGATCGAGGGGGTGCGCAACCCATCCGCGGGCGACTACGCCCCCGAGGCGTTCAGCGTGCGCACCGACCGCGACCGCCGCGCCGCCCACCCCGACGTGAGTCAGCTATTCGGGGCGTCCGGCCAGGCGCCGGTCGAGCAGGTCTCCCTCCAGGCCGACAACACGGTCGCCGGCGCGGTGAGCGACTGGACCGCGACGTTCCGCGTCGGCGACTTCGGCCTCGGTGCGAACGACGCGATCACCCTCGCCGGCCCGGTCGGCACCGTCCTGCCCGCCGAGCACACGCGGTACCGGGTCAACGGCGAGCCGGTCGCCGAAGCCTCGGACGTCGATCGCGTGGCGCTGCACCGGGTGCAGCTCGTCGTCCCCGAGCGGATCGAGCCGAACCAGGTCGTCCAGGTGGAGATCGACGACGTCGTCAACCCGGCGGCCGAGCCGCTGCCGTCGATCCCCGTCGGCATCGACAGCCCCCAGGTGGAGATCCCCGTGGTGTGCGATCCGAGCTGGGACCCGCCGGACCCGTGGCCCGGGACACCCACGCACGCGCCCCTGCCGTTCTTCGACTCCTCGATCCGAAACTGGCCCCTCGGCTACGGCGGCAACCGCCTCGTCTGCGACATCACCCTCGAGGAGCGCCAGCCCGGCGAGGAGGACTGGCAGGAGGTCGGCAGCACGAGCCTGCGCACCGACGTGCGCTCGAGCGAGCCGGTCGAGGACGTGATCGACTTCGAGCTGCGCGACGGCCAGTTCGTCTCCGACCTGCGCGTGCGCTACGACTTCTGGCTCGCGCACGAGGGCACCCACCCCCAGGTGTGGACGAGCGCGGACCCCACGCCGACGACCCCGGCCGACAGCATGGTCGGGGCCGAGGGGGTGCCCAACGAAGCGGTCGACGACCTCTGGCTCTACGTCGACGGGGGCTTCGACGTCAGCGAGCGCGACTGGTACATCACGTTCACGACGACGCCCGGCGGTGCGCTGAACGGGGAGGAGGACACGATCACGATCGTCGCCCCCGACGGCCTCGACTTCGGCGACGACCCCGACGACATCGCCGAGGACATCGAGGTCAACGGCGACACGGTGGATGACGTCACTGTCAACGGCGGCAACGAGATCGAGGTCACCGTCCCCGAGGACATCGGCGGCGAGGCGCGGGTGCAGGTCATGGTGCGGGACGCGCCCTCGCTCGAGGCCGGCCAAGAGGGCAGCCTCATGTTCGACGAGCCGGCCGGCTGCGCGGGGCAGCAGCGCCGGCAGGTCAACGAGGGGGGACAGGGCCCGGAGGACGTCGACGAGAACCCCTACGCCTCCTGCCTCGGCTCCCCGCTCGTCGCGCACAGCGGCGGGGCGACGACGCCGGTCACGCTCATGCTCCAGCCCACGGCGCTGCTGCAGGGCAGCGTCATGCCGTACAAGATCCTCTATCAGCCCCCCGGCGACCTCTCCGAGGCGGCGTTCGAGCTGAGCGAGGGCTTCCGGTCGACCACCGAGTTCTCCCTCGGCGACACGCAGGCGAACCACCGAGCCCGCAACGTCTACAGCTCGCTGGAGCAGGGAGGCCAGATCGGCGCGTCGCCCGGGGTGGTGTCGTCGATCTCCACCACCGAGTTCTGGGACCGCACGACCGAGCAGGTGCGTGCCGAGACGACCGAGATCACCAACAGCCTGAGCTACGAGCACGTCTTCACCCGCTCGTGGCAGACCGTGCCGCAGGCCGGCCTCGCCGAGCCGCGCAGCGAGGCGTGGCAGCACAACCGCTTCGTGCTGCTCGTCCACCCGCAGTTCGCGCTGTGGAACCGGGGCGGGCAGAGCGCGTACCAGATGATGGGCACGCAGGCCTCGGAGTGGATCGTCTCCGCCCGCCAGCTGCGCCGCTGCGCCGACGGGGTGTCGCTGCCCGTCCCCGGTGACTACTACGACGACCGCGAGCAGCAGATCGTCCTCGGGCCGAACCACTGCGCCTCGCTGCTCGAGCTCGACCCGATGGCCGCGGAGCAGCGGCAGTCCGTCGACCTCGATGACCGGCTCGGGGGGTTGGTGACCCGCCTGCAGGGCATCGCCCAGGGAGCGCCGGGCGACGGCACGGGCGGGACGACGACGATCAGCATCTCCGAGGAGGAGGCGGAGACCCAGCGCACCGACGCGAGCAGCGCGGTGACGACGTTGGTCACCGAGGTCGTCGGCAGCGAGTTCGCCGCAGGGGCCGACGCCGGCCTCGAGTTCGACGTCTTCGGGATCGGGGGGACTGCGAGCTACGGCTTCGAGCGCACGATCGGCGAGAGCGAGACCGAGGGCTTCTCGACGTCGGTGACCTACCGTCAGAGCGAGACCTCCGCGCGGACGGTCAGCGAGTCCGCGCGCGCCCTCCTCGGCGACACGATCAACCCGCTGAGCACGTCGGTCTGGCTCGACGACCGGTGGGGCACCTTCGCCTTCCAGTCGCCGGCCCCGGTGGTGAGCGGGATCGCCCCGGCGGAGGGCAAGGCCGGCGACGAGGTCGCGATCTCCGGCACCCACTTCTGGAGCGGTCCGCTCGCGGTCGACTTCTGCCCCGTCGGTGGCGATGACCGCGACTGCGAGGAGGCTGCCGGCCTCGACGCGGTGACCGACCAGCTCGTCCGCGTGCAGGCGCCGGATCTCGGTGGCGGGGTGGAGGCCGACGTCGTCGTGCACGGGCCGGGTGGAGCGAGCGAGCGGCACGACGAGGCGCGGTTCACCTACGAGGACGACCCGCCGCGCCCGGGGCCGGGCCCGGGCCCGAGTCCCGATCCGGAGCAGGAGCCGCTCGCGCTCGAGTCCGAAGTCGAGCCCCCGCTCGCCCCGGGCGTGACGCGGACGACGATCGGCGACGTCGTGATCGAGTTCGTCGCGCTCGAGGGTCCTGGGACGGTACGGCTCAGCGTCACCGACCCCGCCACGCTCGTGCCCGACGGTGCGGGGGCCGCGGGTGATCGCTACGACGTCGGCGGCGCGGGTCTCACGTTCGACGCCATGCGCGTGTGCGTGCCGTTCGACGCCGACGACGGCGCGGACGTCCGAGTGCTGACCGAACCGCAGGGCGGCGGCGAGCTGCGGGACGCGACGACGCGGGTCCGCGAGGGGGAGCCCCCGCGGGTCTGCGGCGAGAGCGACGCGCTCGGCTCCTTCGTTCCCGTGGTCCTGCCGAGCGACCGCTTCGCGGGCGAGAACCGCTACGAGACCGCCGCGCAGGTGGCCCTCGAGGGCTTCCCGAACGGCGCCGACGTCGTGTTCGTCGCCACCGGCGAGGAGTTCGCCGACGCGCTCACCGGCGCCGCCGCCGCCGCACAGCTCGGTGGCCCCGTGCTGCTGACCGCCGGGTCGGCGCTGCCCGAGGAGAGCGTCGAGGCGCTCGAGGAACTCGACCCCTCGCGGGTGATCCTGCTCGGCGGCACCAACGCGGTGGCCGCCTCGGTCGAGGACGCCCTCGCGGGGGCGACGGGTGCCGCCGTCGAGCGCATCGAGGGGCCCGACCGCTACGCGACCGGCGCTGCGGTCGCCCAGGAGGCGTTCCCCGACGGGGCCGGCATCGTCTACCTCGCCACCGGCGAGGACTTCGCGGACGCGCTCGCGGGTGCGTCGGCGGCCGCGGAGATCGGCGGCCCGGTGCTGCTCACCCGTCCGGGCGCGCTCCCGCCGTCGGTGGCCGACGAGATCGGTCGCCTCGACCCGGACCGTGTCGTCGTCCTCGGCGGAACCGCGGCGATCACCGATGACGTCGTCGATGAGCTCGAGGCGGGCACCGACGCCCTGGTGCGGCGCCGGGCGGGGGCGAACCGGTTCGAGACCGCCGCTGCGGTCTCGGCGGGAGCCTTCGCCGCGAGCGACGTCGCGTTCGTGGCGACGGGGAGGGACCACCCTGATGCCCTCGCCGGGGCGGTGCTCGCCGGCCGGGTGGGCGCCCCGCTGCTGCTCGTCGAACCCGGCGAGGTCCCGACCGCGACGGCCGAGGAGCTGCAACGGCTCGGGGTGGTCCACGTGGGGATCATCGGCGGGCCGGCGGCGGTCGACGACGCGGTGCGCCTCGCGCTCGCGGCGCTCGTCGAGGTGGACTGACCCGCTCGCGCGGTGCTGGCGCACCGGTGCGCCAGCGGGCCGCGTCTCGACCGCGACGGGCTGCCCGGACGGGTCCAGCACGACGGGCCGCCCGGACGGGTCCGGCGCGACGGAGCCGGGTACGTGGCACCGGCGGCGCGTGGGCGGCGCCTGCCTGCCGCAGGTTCATCGCCGACCTCGTCCACCCCGTCGACCCGGACGAGCTCGCTCGCACCGCCCCCGAGCCGCTCGAGGGCCTCCCCCCGATGGCCGACCGTCCACCGGGCGGCAGCCACGCCGCGACGACCCGCC
>SLNF01000158.1 GCA_007133145.1 Nitriliruptorales bacterium | reverse complement strand
CCGACGACCCGCCACCGCCCGGACCCGAGCAGCCCACCCTCGACCTGTAGAACCCCCATCGCCTCTCCGCCGCGCCCCGGCCACCCCCGGGGCGCACACCCACGCCATCACACAACCCGCCCGCGGACGGTGACCGCGGCCAGCGCCAGGCCCGGGAACAGCATCGCGAGCGCCCGTCGAGACGGGACCGACCGCTCGGTGCCTCTCGGCGTCAGATCGCGGACCGAGGCCTCCCGCCGCGGGGCGGCTCGCGCGCCAACGGCATGGCTGGGGCATCGACGGTCCGGTCGCGACCCTCGTGGACTGCGACGTCTGCTCGTCGCAGGGGGCTTGCCGCGGTCTCGCTCTCGGCGAACCCGGCGACGCCCAGTGTCGCGGTGCTCCGCAGTCCCCGCGGCCCGAGTCCGGCGATCGTGTGGTGGCCGCGCTCGCCGACCCCAGCCGCGTCGTCGAAGATGGTCTCGGGCGGGATGAGCAGGAACTCCTCGCCGCCCCAACGCACGACGAGGTCGCGGTCGCCTCGCACCGCGCCCAGCACGTCGGCGACCGCGCCGAGTACCGCGTCACCGGTGGGGTGGCCGTCGTCGTCGTCGATGGCCTTGAAGCGGGCGAGGTCAACCATGACCGCCGAGAGCGGTCGCCCACGCCGATGGCCGTCGGCGACCTTGGCCTCGAGCTGCTCCTCACCGGCGTGACGGTTCGCGACACGGGTCAGCGGGTCGGTCAGCGCTCGCTCCTCGAGCAGGAGGCGCGCTCGATCGCGCGGTGGTGCAGCTCGCGCAGGCTCGTAGCCACCGAGATGAGGACGAGCAGCCGGCCGAGCAGGGGTTGGACGCGGAGCAGATAGCGCGTCGTCTCCCCGCTCAGTTGCCCACGCCGCCTCGAGGCCCAGCGCAGCGACGGCGGGCACGAGTGAGAGGCCGATCGGTCCGGTGCCGGTCCGTAGCGCGAGACGACGCTGGAACATCACGCAAGCGCCGACTACGAGCAGCGCGAGCGACGAAGGCTGCCCCCGGTGGGCACGTGGACCCCGTGGTCCAAGTTCCGGGCGCAACAACAGGTCGACCTTTCGCAGGAAGATCAACGGTGACGCGAGGTCGAAGGTCGTGACCTCGAGGCGCGGCAGCTCGACGGTCGAGCCGCGATCAGCGGTACAACGCCGAGGAGCCCCACTGCCCTTCGTGCATCGACGGCGCCGCCCACCGACGGCACCAAGGCATCCGTGGACGCCTGGCCGTGGACGCGTCGCGCTCCGAGGCCGCGGGTGCCGGCGATGACCCTCTCGGCCCGACCGCGGCCTTCCATCAATCCGGGTCCCGTGCCGAGACGCCCTCAGCCTCGCTGTGAGCTAGCCAGGAGCGAGCCACACCGTCGACAGCGGCGCGAGCCGCACGAGCGTCGAGGCGGGCTGCTCCTGCCACGGCGTCGGCTCCTCGGCGACCGCGTGCTCGGGCACCCGACCAGTGCCGCCGTAGCGCGGGTCGTCGGTGTCGAGCAGGCGCCGGAACGGCCCGAGCCACGGCAGGCCGACGCGCACCTCGCGCTCGGCAGCGCTGAAGTTCGCGACGCAGATGAGCGGGTGGGCCTCGTCGGCCCAGCGGATGAACGACAGGACCGAGGCCTCGGCGCTGTCGGCGTCGAGCCAGCGGAAGCCGTCGTGGCGCGCGTCGCGCTGCCACAGCGCCGGCCGCTCGCGGTAGGCGGCGTTGAGGTCGCCGAGGAGGGCGAGCACGCCTGCGTGGGCGGGCTCGTCGGCGAGCGCCCAATCGACCGAGCCGGTGGGCTCCCAGGGGCGGGCCTGCGCGAGCTCTCCGCCCTGGAAGAGCAGCGGCTTGCCGGGGTGGGCCCACGTCCAGGCGTAGAGCGCGCGCAGCGTCGCGAGCGCCTCGGCGCCCTCGCCGGCCATCCGCGAGAGCAGGCTGCCGCGCTCCGGCGCCGCGTCGTCGTGGGAGAGCGCGAGGACGAAGGCCTCCTCGAAGGCGTAGAGGATGCCGAAGGTGAGGTTGCCGTGGATGGCTGGCCGGCCCTCCGGAGGTGTGCCGACGTAGGCGAGCGTGTCGTGCGACCAGCCCATGTTCCACTTGAGGTCGAAGCCGAGGCCCCCCTCGGCCACCGGCCGGGTCACCCCGCTCCAGCTGGTGGACTCCTCGGCGACGAGGAAGACGCCGGGGAACTCCGCGTGCAGCGTCTGGGTGAGCTCGCGGACGAACGCTGCCCCGTGGGGGTCCTCCCCGGCGCCGGACTGCCCGTCGGCGCGGTCGAGGTAGAGCATCTGCGCGACGGCGTCGACGCGCAGACCGTCGGCGTGCAGCTCGCCGACCCAGAAGCGCGCGCTCGACAGGAGGAAGTCCCGGACCTCGGGCTTGGCGAAGTCGAAGACGAGGGTGCCCCAGACGGGGATCTCCCCATGGTCGGGGTCGGCGGACTCGTAGCACGGCGTGCCGTCGAAGCGCGCGAGCGCCCACTCGTCGCGGGGGAAGTGCGCCGGCACCCAGTCGAAGATGACCCCGAACCCACGGCGGTGGAGCGTGTCGACGAGCGCTCGCAGCCCGTCGGGGTCGCCGAGGCGGGCGGTGGGGGCGAAGTACCCGGTGACCTGGTAGCCCCAGGAGCCTTCGAAGGGGTGCTCGGCCAGCGGCAGGAACTCGACGTGGGTCGCCCCGATGGCGTCGAGGTGGTCGGCGAGGGGCTCGGCGAGCGCCCGGTAGTCGGGCAGTGCGCCGTCGGCGTCGCGGTACCACGACGGCAGGTGGACTTCGTAGACGCTCAAGGGCGCTGAGGACGGGGGATGGGCGCCGCGGCGTCGCCGCCAGTTGTGGTCGCTCCAGGCGAACGTCGAGCGGTGGACGCGGCTGGCGTTGCCTGGTGGCGGGTCCGCGGCGAGCGCCCAGGGGTCGGCGCGGGTCACGAGTGCGCCGTCGGCGGTGATGAGTTCGTACTTGTAGCGCGCGCCGTCGGCGACGTCGGGCACGAAGATCTCCCACACCCCGCTCGCGGGGTCGCGGCGCATCGGGTGCAGCCGGCCGTCCCAGTCGTTGAACGTCCCGACGACGCGGACCGCGGAGGCCGCGGGAGCCCAGACGGCGAAGGCGACCCCGTCGATGCCGTCGAGGGTCGTCGGCCGCGCCCCGTACCGCTGCCAGGGTCGGGCGCCGTCGTCGAGGTGGGTGCTGAAGGGCGCGAGCGGGCCGTCGAAGGCGTAGGGGTCGGCGAGGTCGACGGTGAGCCCGTCGGGGTAGGCCACCCGCCAGCGGTAACCACCGGGGGAGGGGCGGCCGGGCAGCGTCGCGGCGAAGAGGCCGGCCTCGTCGAGGACCTCGCCCTCGACGCGCGCGCCGTCGGCGAGGACGACGCTCGCCGCGGTGGCGCCCGGGCGCCAGCAGCGCGCGACCGTCGTGCCGTCGGCCTCGGCGAGGCCGAGCAGGCCGTGGGGGTCGGTGAGCTCGCCGGCGCGCAGCGCGGCGATCGAGGCGGTGAGCATCAGCGGGACCGTTCCGTCCGGGTCAGCAGCATCCCGGCGCCGTCGGGCAGGGTGAGCGTCGGCGAGTCGTCCCGCGACCCGCCCTCGGGCAGGCCCGGGGTGGCGAGCAGCGGCTGCCAGCCATCGCCGAGCAGCGTTGCGGTCTCGGCGGTGACCTCGTCGCCCTCGAGGTTGACGACGAGGCCGATCTCCTCGCTGCGGTCCGGTGCGGTGCGGGTGCCCCACGCCAGGGACGGGCCGGACGGGGCCAGCGAGAGCGTGTCGCCCTTGCCGAGGTTGTCGGCGAGCCAGCGTCGACCGGCGCGCAGCCGCCGGCACGTGAGGTCGAAGCCGACGATCTCGGCGTCGAGGTCGCCGGCGGCCCGCCCGACGTTGCAGAGGTCGTGGCAGTCCTCGAGGAAGGCGCGGGCGAGCAGGACGAGTCGGCGGCCGGTCAGCCCCGGCAGGCGCGGTGAGAGCGCCGCGGCCATGCCGTCGAGGTGGTGGTCGAGCGCCGCGCCGACCTCGGCGGCCTCGGCCATGAACGCCCGCAGGCCGTCGAGGGTGGCGAAGCCGTGGCGCTTCGTGCGGGCGAAGACCTCGGGCTCCGCGAAGGTCGCCTCGTCGACCTGCCAGTCGAGGAAGCCGAGCTCCTCGACGGCGACCTTCACGCCGTAACGGTCGTCGGTGTTGCGCACGAAGCCCCAGGGCGTGCGCGCGGTGGCGTTGAGGAAGTCCATCGGCACCCCGGGCAGGAAGCCGTAGACGAAGAGCGTGACCGCGGGGTTGTCGTAGGCGGCGTGGTGGATCTCCGGCAAGGTCGCGCCGAGGCGGTGGTTCACGCCCTCGGAGGGATCGACCTGGTTGCCACGGCGCAGCGTGTCGTGGTTGCCGCAACCGGAGATCCAGCGGTCGCCGTGGCGGGCGATCTCCTCGACGCGCCACCACTTCTCGCGCCAGAAGCCCTCGAGCATCGGGGTGTTGTGGGCGAAGATGAGCGGACCCCACTGGAAGACCTCGGGCTGACGCTCGATGACGTCGCGGTAGGTCGAGCTCGTCTCCCAGCCCTCGTCGGGCCAGGGCCGGCCGTCCTCGAAGATCATCCACATCCGGCGGCGCTGTCCGGCAACCTCCTGCACGACGCCGCTCATCTCCTCGAGGTACTCGTCGTCGTAGCCGACCTCGCCGGTGCGGGGGTCGTAGAACTTGAAGTCCTGGGCGCCGTCGACGCGCACCCCGTCGCAGCCGGTGTTGACCTTGCGGCGCTGCATCTCGAGGAGCATCGCGCGCACGGTCGGGTCCTGGTGGTTGAGGTCCTGGCCGTACATGTTCGGACCCTTGAAGAAGCGTCCGTTGAGCAGCTCGGTGGCCTGGTTGTCGGCGTGGCCGTAGACGACGTCGTAGATGAGCGAGATCGGCCCGGTCGGGAAGGTGTGCAGCGCCACCGCGAGGTCGACGAGCTCGTCGGGCCGCAGCGTCTCGAGCAGCGCAGGGTTCGTCGCCGACGCGCCGAGGATGACGTTGTCGTAGCCCCAGTTCTGAGTGTCGGGGCGCTTGAGCGTCACCCCGACCTCGCCGGAGAACTCGTCGACCACGTCGGTGACGAGGAAGAACCCCGCGTCGACGCGGAAGCCGAGGGCCTCGGTGACCGGCGGCGCCTCGCGCAACTCGATCGTCGGGTCGACCGGCAGCGGCTGGATCGCCTCGTAGCCGGCGAGCAGCTCCTCGGCGGGCGAGAGCGGCTCGCCGGCGGCGACCTTGCTCCCGAGGCGCTCGAAGGCGCGGGCGAGGTCGGCGACGGTGCCGCCGGTCGTCGCCGTGGGGATGTGCAGCTCGAGGATGCTCGACGGCGGGCCCACCTCGAGGACCCCGTCGGCGGCACGCTCTCCCCGTGTGAAGTGCTCGCGGTCGCCACGCTCGCGGTCGAGGCGGTCGATGTCGTAGAGCTCGGCGGGCGCGAAGGCGCCATAGGGCAGCGAGTAGGGCAGAAGGTCGCGGATGATGCGCTCGCTGCCGTCGAGGTTGCGGTAGACGACGTGGTAGAGCGAGCCGAGCCGCTCGCGGGTCCCGGCGACGAGCCCGTCGACCGCGGCCCACCAGTAGTCGCGGTCGTCCTGCTTGCGCAGCGGCACGCGTTCGCGGCGCACGACGACGCTCTGGCGGGCCTGGGCGAGGTCGACGTCCTCGAGCGGGGTGAGCACCTCGAGGTGGACGTCGGTCGGTGGCACGTTGCGGATCGACAGCTCGGGAGCCCAGAAGCCGAACTCCGCGAGGCCGGTCTCGGGGTTGACGTGCGCGCCGAGACGTCGTGCGACCGCGCGGCGGCGTTGGAAGGTGCTGCCCGGCGCGGTCAGCGTCGCCACGGCCCATGCCACGAGCCTGTCGGTCTCGGCCTCGACGAGTCGGATGTCGCCCATATGCCCTCCCGTGGCCCCGGCAGGCCTGCCAGGGGCACGGCCTGATCCTAGGGAACCGTTCGCCGTCCGGCATCCACCCGCGGTGGCCGGGCGAACCCCGTGCTCCGGGCGCCGGGGGACCGCCGGGAGCGCCCCTTGCCCGGGGCCGTCCCCAGGGCCACCGGGCACGTCGGGGCACGGCGGCGCAGGCGCCGGCTACCGTGCGGCGATGGGCCCCGTGCGCGCTGTGCTCGACCTCCTCCTGCCGCCGACCTGCGCCGCCTGCGACGCGGTGGCCTCCGGCGGCCTCTGCGCGGGCTGCGCCGAGTCGCTGCCCGACCTCGCCCTGCCCGACCACGGGGTGGCCGAGCTCGGTGACGGGGTCACCGCTGCTGGTGCCTACGCCTACGACGGCGTCGTGCGTGACGCCGTGCTCGCGGTCAAGCTCCGCGGCCGCCACGGTGCGGCGGGCCCCCTCGGGCGGCTGCTCTGGTTCGAGCTCGGCCTGCCACCGCCGGCGCGGGCGCCCTGGCCGGTGACGTGGGTGCCCTCGACGCGCGCGGCGCGGCGGCGACGCGGTGTCGAGGTGCCCCGCCGCCT
>SLNF01000032.1 GCA_007133145.1 Nitriliruptorales bacterium | reverse complement strand
GCCACACCCGGCGGCTGCAGCCGTGGTGGGTCGCGACCTGCCGGGCGCGCTCGGGCTGGCCCTCAGCGGCGAGGATCTCGACGAGCGCATCCGACAGCGCGGGGTCGGCGCGAGTGGCGCCGTCGGCAGGTCGTTCGAGGCGCTCGGTCAGCGCGCTGAGCGCCCGCTGCCGCATCGCCGGGGCCTCGTCGCCGGCCTCGGCGAGCAGGCGCCGGTAGGCGGTCAGCGACGGCGACCGCAGCAGTGCGTCGAGGAAGACCTCGAGCGCCGCGGCCTCCTCGCCACGCGAGCGCAGCAGCCCGACGAGGAAGGCCTGCAGCGGCGGGGTCGGCCAGGCCACCTCGTCGCGGGCCTCGAGGCCCTCGCGTGCCCACCCCTCGGCCTCGGCGTCGCGACCCGCCGCGGCCAGCGCCCGGGCGATGGCGAGGTAGGCGTCCTGGGTGTGCAGGTCCTGGCGGTAGGCGCCGATGAGCTCGTCGGGGTCGCCGCTGGCCAGGGCCAGCCCGATCATCGCCTCGCGCAGCCGGATCCGCTGGAGCGGCCACTCGGCGTAGCGCGACCCCAGCGCCTCCCACAGCGGGGCGACCCGCCGGCGGAAGGCCGCGAGGCCCTCGGCGCCGAGGACCTCGGCGTAGGTCTCCGCTGCCCGGGGAAAGCCGTCGAGCGGCGAGGTGAGCTCGAGGTCGACGAGCCGGCCGGCGAGCTCGACGGGCTCCGGCGGGTCCTGCCGGCAGGCGCGCAGGTGCAGCTCGGCCAGTCGCGCGGAGACCTCGGTGAGCCAGTCGTCGAGATCGTCGACGGCGGCGATCGCCTCATCCGCCCGGCGGTGGGCGTGCTCGGCGAGCACCGCGGCGGCCTGCGGGTGCCCGGCGTCGCACAGCTCGGCAAGCTCGTCGACGAGCTCCTCGACCCTGCCGCCCCAGCTGAGCCACGCGAGGTGGGCGGGCACGCCGGGAGTCGGTGTGAACGCCACGTCGATGCGGCCGCGCCACCGCGGCATGTCGGGCTCGCGGCTGCCGCCCGCCGGCGCGTCGGCGAGTGGCCGCTCCCGCAGCCGCGGGTCGCCCTCGTCGGCCTCGCGCCCGCCCGGGTCGAGCAGCAGCGCCACGGCCACGGCGTGCTTGCAGAACGCGCCCTCGGCGGCGTAGGGGCAGGTGCACGACCAGCCTGGCTCGCGGGCCTCGACCCACAGCTCGACGGTGTAGGCGGCCGCTCCCCGCACCGTCGCGCGTAGCCGCCGGCCACCGGCGGCCTCGGGCTCGACGCGTTCCTGCCGGGCATAGTCCACCCCGCGGCCGTAGACCGCCGCGCCCGCGAGCTGCCGCACCCTCGGGCGGGTGAACGCGAGCTGCAGCGGTCCCATGCACCCTCGAGCCTCGACCGGTCAGGGTCCCGGAGGACGATGACGTCCAGCCTCCGCGGCTGCGCATCGTAGAGCCGGGGTGCGACCTGCCGGTCAGACGGTCGCGACGGGAAGCCGGGCCGGTCGCTCGAGGGTCAGGACGTGCCGGGGCCGTCGGCAGGGCCCTCGGCGGACGCGAGCAGGCGCGCCATCGCCGCGACGAAGCGCCGCAGTTCGCCGAGCCGGTCGAGGTTGTCGACCACCTTGTGATCGTCGACTTCGGCGTAGTCGTGCACGAGCACGTTGCGGAACCCGACCGCGCCCGCCATCTCGGTCGCCAGGCCGGCGTCGAGCAGCTCGGCGTGGCCGAGCAGCCGGAAGGCGTCGGCGTTGGAGGCGGGCACCCCGAGGCCCTCGTCGGCGACGACGTGCTGCGCTGCGTCGAGGCACGCCTCGATCGCGGTCTGGAACGTGTACTTGAGATGGCCGAGGCGGACCTCGTCGGCCAGCAGCTCCCGCCGGTCCTGCCCGGCGTAGTCCTCGAGGATGCGCAGGCGCGCGGTGATGCGCGCCAGGGCTGCGACGAGGCGCTCGGGGTCAACCATGGGCGCGGGTGAAGTCGCGGCGGAACTGCTCGCGGCGGAACGCCTCGTCGAGGTAGCGCTTGCGGGTGGTGGCCTGCCAGCGCACGCGCTGCACGGCGTCGTCGTCGAGGATGACCTCGCCGGTCAGGGCGATCCGTCCGGCGAGCCCGTCGGGCGCGCGACGCAGGTCGACGAGGTCGACCTCATCGGGCAGCTCGCCACGTAGCGCCCAGTCGTCGACGGCCTCCTCGGCCCACACCGCGACGTCGACGTCGGAGCCCTGCCGCGCGGCCCCTTCGGCGTGGCTGCCGAACAGCAGGGCGAAGCGCACGCCGTGCCGCCGCAGCACGGCCCGCAGCTCGGCGAGGTCGACCGGCAGCTCCATCACTCCCAGGATAGTGGAGGCCGGGCCGAGCCCGGCGGCGACGCCGGTGGGGCATCGAGCGCCGGTGGCCGCCGCCGTGCCGTGCCGCCCGGCGGCATGGCGCCCCGTGGCCAGCCCGCCGCGCTCACCACACCGTGTCGAGGCGGCTGCGCAGGTCGTCGTCGTCGAGGTGGGTGTAGCGCACCGTCGCGGTGACGTTGCGGTGGCCGAGCAGGCGCTGGACGGTGTGCAGGTCGAGGCCGGCGCGCAGCAGCTCGGTGGCGTAGGTGTGCCGCCACTTGTGGGGGCGGTGGCTCGTGGCCACCCCGGCGTCGCGCCCGGCGCGCACGACCTCGTCGTAGAGCGAGCGCAGCGTGTAGGGGGCCTGCGGGGCGACCGCGCCGGGGTGGGCGAAGACGTAGCGGCTGGCCGGCAGGTGCGGGCGCACCTCGGCGAGGAAGCCCGCGAGGATCCCGGCGAGCGCGACGGGCAGGACGAGGACCCGGTGGCGGCCGTTCTTGCCGACGACCTCGCCGCGGCGGGCCTCGAGGTCGAGGCGGGCGAGCTCGAGGTGGCGCAGCTCGGAGGCCCGCATCCCCGTGTAGCGCAGCGTCGCGACGATCGCGTGTCGCTGGTGGCCGCGGACGTCAGTGAGCCCGGCGAGGTGGCCGAGGATGCGCTCGACCTCCGCGGGGCGGTAGATGTCGGTGTAGGGCGGTGGGACCCGCGGGGCAGCCAGCGAGGCGGCGGGGTCATCGTCGATGACGCCCTCGGCGGTGAGGTGGGCGAAGAAGGCGCGCAGCCCGTGGACGATCGACTGGCGGGTGGCGGGGGCGATGCCCCGGCGCGCCTCCGCGGCGAGGTAGGCGCGCAGGTCGGCGGTCGTGGCCTCGGCTGGGTCGCGTCCCCACCAGTCGCAGAAGCCGGTGACGTAGAGGCGGTAGTTCGCCGCGGTCTTCGGGCTGTAGCCGGCGACGTCGACGAGCGCGTCGGCGAACGCCGCGACGTGCGGCGGCGGGGGACCGGTGCGGGGCGGACGGCGGGGCATGGCCCCACCCAAGCACCGGCGCGCGCCGCGGTCGCCGATCGCCGCCGGCCGGGTGTGGACAGCGGGTGGCCCGGGTTCCATCCCCGACAGGGGGCCTGGTGGCGTAGATCAGCAGCACGTCATGTCCGCCGGTGGGGGCCGGCGTGCCGCGGCCTTCTCCGGCAGGTGGTTTGCGCGCGGGGCACCCAGGCGCCTGGGGTTCCTCCGCTTCGCAGCCACCATCCCCGGGGCGCCTCAGTCACCCCCCAGGCCCTGCGCTGCGTCGGGCGGCGGGAGGCCACGACGAGGGCCGGCACGGGGTGTGCTGGCACCGCGCCCCGTGCCCACGGGGTGCAAGCGGTGCCGACAGGGCGGGCGCGTCGGGTTGCCCACCCAAGAGCACGGAACCTGCGGAACGGTCCTTCATTGACAGCAGGCAGGGTCCGTCGCCTCGCTCCGAAGGGTGGTCATGGCCAACTGTGAGCGGACACGGCATTCTCCCCGGTGGCGGTGCGTCGGTCGACCGGCTGGCCGCCCGCGACGCCCCGGTCTGACGGCTCGGTCGCGCCCGGGTGGCAAGCGGCGAGCATCTTCCGGCCCTGCGGTCAAGGGTCGAACGTCGCTTGTGCCCGGGCGGCGTGGAGGGGAACCTCACGGGGTCCCATCTCGGGCGTGGCCGGCGGCGCGGCTCCGACCGCGCTGCCCGCGGGAGAGGTTCGCGTCGGCGAGCCCGCCCCTGCCAGGGGAGGTGTCCGCCCGTGGAACTCACGAACGCGACCGCACTCTGGATGTACGAGTCCACGGTGCTCATCCGCACCTTCGAGGACCGGGCCGCGAAGCTCTTCGCCGACGGCGAGCTGCCCGGGTTCGTCCACCTCTACGCCGGAGAGGAGGCCGTGGCCGTCGGGGTCTGCGCCCACCTCGACGACGGTGACGCGATCACGTCGACCCACCGTGGTCACGGCCACTGCATCGCCAAGGGCGTCGACGTGAAGTCGATGATGGCCGAGCTGTACGGCCGTGCGACCGGAGCCTGCCGCGGCAAGGGCGGCTCGATGCACATCGCCGACGTCGACAAGGGCATGCTCGGTGCCAACGGGATCGTCGGTGGCGGCCCGCCGCTGGCGGCGGGTGCCGGTCTGGCGGCGAAGCTGCTCGGCACCGGCGCCGTCGCGGTGTGCTTCTTCGGCGACGGCGCCGCGGAGCAAGGCACGACCCACGAGGCGATGAACCTCGCGGCGATCTGGGACCTGCCGGTGGTCTTCGTCTGCGAGAACAACGGCTTCGCGGAGTCCACCCCGATCGAGTACCACGCCTCGGTGACCGACATCGCCGAGCGCGCCAACGCCTACGGCATGCCGGGCGTGACCGTCGACGGGCTCGACGTCGTCGCGGTGTACGAGGCTGCCGGAGAGGCCGTCCGCCGTGCCCGCGAGGGGCAGGGCCCCTCGCTCGTCGAAGCGCGCACCTGGCGCTACTACGGCCACTTCGAGGGCGACCCGTTGACCTATCGCACGAAGGAGCAGGACGCCGAGATGCGCGAGCGTGACGCGATCGCGCAGTTCGCCGAGAAGCTCGAGGCCACCGGGATGGCCGACGGCGCCGAGCTCCGGACCATCGACGCGCGCTGCGAGGCGGCGGTGGACGAGGCCGTGGCCTTCGCCAAGGACAGCCCCTACCCGGAGCCCGCGGAGCTGATGGACGACGTCTACGTGAGCTATGAGGCGTAGGGAGGGATGAGCGATGAGCACGGTGACCACCCGCACCCTCACGTTCCGCGAAGCGATCAACGAAGCGCTCGTCCAGGAGATGGAGCGCGACGAGACCGTCATCCTCCTCGGTGAGGACGTCGCCGGCGGTGCCGGCGTCGAGGAGTTCGAGCAGGCCGGCGCCTGGGGCGGTGTCCTCGGCGTCACCAAGGGCCTCGTCGAGCAGTTCGGCCGCGACCGGGTCCTCGACACGCCGATCTCCGAGTCCGGGTTCGTCGGCGCCGCGGTCGGCGCGGCGGCCACCGGGCTGCGCCCCGTCGCCGAGTTGATGTTCATCGACTTCTTCGGGGTCTGCTTCGACCAGATCTTCAACCAGGGCGGCAAGCTGCGCTACATGTTCGGCGGTCGGGCGAAGGTCCCCGTCGTCGTGCGCTCGATGGTCGGTGCGGGGTTCCGCGCCGCGGCGCAGCACTCCGGGAGCCACTACTCGGTGTTCGTGCACTTCCCGGGGCTCAAGGTCGTCGTGCCGTCCACCCCGGCCGACGCCAAGGGCCTCCTGGCCGCCGCCATCCGCGACGACGACCCGGTGCTGTTCTGCGAGCACAAGATGCTCTACGACACCTCGGGTGAGGTCCCCGCGGGCGAGCACGTCCTCGCCCTCGGCCAGGCCGACCTCAAGCGGGAAGGCGCCGACGTCACGGTGGTGGCGATCGGTCGGATGGTGCATCTCGCGCTGCAGGCTGCCGAGACGCTTGCCGGCGAGGGCGTGGACGTCGAGGTCCTCGACCCTCGAAGCCTCTCCCCGCTCGACACCGACGCGATCCTCCGGTCGTTGGGCAAGACCGGGCGCATCGTCGTCGTCGACGAGGACAACCCCCGCTGCTCGATGGCCACGGACCTGCTCGCGCTCGCCGCGAGCGAGGGCTTCGACGATCTCGACGGTCCACCGCAGATGGTGACCGCCCCCCACACCCCGGTGCCGTTCTCGCCGGCGCTCGAGGACGTCTACCTGCCGTCACCCGAGCGGATCGCCGAGGCGGTCCGGCGCACCCTCGCGTAGAGGAGGGACACCCATGGCGACCGAGGTCCGCATGCCCAAGATGGGCATGAGCATGGAGTCCGGCACGCTCGTCGAATGGCACCGGCAGGCCGGCGACGAGGTCGTCGAGGGCGAGGTGATCGCGGAGATCTCCAGCGACAAGATCGAGTCCGAGGTCACCGCCCCCGCCTCCGGGGTGCTCGGCGAGCCCGCGGTCGCCGAAGGCGAGGAGGTGGCCGTCGGGGCCGTCCTCGCGCTCATCGGTGCGGCCGGCCAGGCCCCGCCTCCCGCGCCTTCGGGACGAACTCCTCGTAGATTTCCCGGTCGACGGTCGTCAGCGAGTGGGGCATGAACGCCGTGGAGACGCGGCCGTCGGCGCTCCCGTCGAGTTCGCG
>SLNF01000093.1 GCA_007133145.1 Nitriliruptorales bacterium | reverse complement strand
CGCCCTACGCGCTCCGGCCGATCGGCACGGTGCGCTCGGCGCTGCGCGACCCCGAGGACGCGCCGCCGCAGGGCGACGAGGGCGCCCCCGAGGCCTGGCTCCACCTCGATGCCGCGGTCGCCGAGGGGCTCGAGGGCATCGCCGTCGGCGACGTCCTCGTCGTCCTGACCTGGCTGCACCTCGCCGACCGCGACACCCTCCAGGTCCACCCCCGGGGGGATGAGGCCAACCCGCTGACCGGCGTCTTCGCGACGCGCTCACCGCACCGGCCCAACCCCATCGGCCTGCATGCCGTCGAAGTGCTCGAGTGCGAGGGCCAGCGCTTGCGCGTCGGGCCGCTCGAGGCCGTCGACGGCACCCCGATCCTCGACCTCAAGCCGGCCCTCAACCGCGACCTCTGGGGCCGGGACGGCGAGGAGGGCCGCGACGCCAGCGAGCCCCGCTGAGCCTCGGCACCGCTGCGCTGGCCTGCGACGCCCCGGTCAGGGGGCGCCGCGGGACAGCCGCGTGGCGGCGCTCCGGGCTACCCGCCTCGCGCACCGCAGGAGCGGGGAGGCGAAGCGCACCCCCTCGGTCGTGCCCTCGCTGCGGGCGGTGCGGCAGGGGTGACAGCGCCCGCAGGCGCGGCCGAGGACGGGATCGAAGCAGAACTGCCGCAGCAGGAGGACGTCCGCGAAGCCCCGCGCCCGGGCCAGACCGCCGAGCTCGGCCTTCGTCAGTCCCAGCAGTGGCAGGCCCCAGTAGGCGAAGAGGCGGGCGTGGTCGTCCTCGCGCAGCGTCGGGTCGCCGGTGCCGGGGTGGGCGAAGACGGCTCGCTGGAGCCCACCGGGCGGGTCCTCGCGCGTCATCGACAACTCGACGCCCGACCAGCCGTGGTGCTCGGCGACCGCGGCGAGCCAGAGGTACTGCGAACCCGTGCGTGTGCGCTTGCGCAGGCTCGCGTAGCGCGTCGTGACGTGCTTCGGCGCGCGGTAGTCGTCCTTGGCGTGGATCCGCAGCGGGCGCAAGGCCCGGGGGTCGTCGAGGCGGGCGACGAGCCGCGCCCGCATCCTGCGCATCGTGCGGACCTCGGCCATCGCGCTGCGCCGGTCGGGGTTGAGGACGTAGATGGGCTGGACGACGGCCCCGTGCGTGAGCAGGAGGTCGGCCACCCGGAAGGTCGAGTCCCAGCCTCCGGTCCACAGGACCTCGTGCACGCGCGTCATGCGGTGTCAGTCCCCGGCGGGGTCCGGCCCGCCAGGCGGTGACGGAGGGAGTACGGCGCGCGCCCGCCGTATCTCTGCACCGCCGAAGACGGCGACGAAGACGACGGGCACGACGACGGCGAGCAGCGGCGCTTGGGGGGAGAGCAGGCCGATGAGCAGGAGCAGCAGGCCGACGAGCGCGACACCCGCCCAGCGTCGCGCGGCGGGCAGCGCCTGGCGCTGGGCGTCCCTCGCCGCGAGCCCCCCGCCGAGCAGCACGAGGAGGATCCCCGCCACGGGTAGCAGCCCCCGGGGCAGGGCCGGGGCCGAGGGCGTCGTGCGGGCGCCGCTGACGACGAGGAGGACGACCGCGGCGGCGAGCAGCCCGGCGGCAAGCGGCGCGGCGCGAGCGATCGCAGACTCCTTGCGTGGCGTGGCGGCAGCGTAGCAGCGCCACTGCCGCCTGCCCGGCGGCCCGCGCTGGAGGTGACGCCGCCGCCGGTGGGCCCTAGGCTGCGCAGCCCACGCAAGAGCCGAGTCGGAGGAGCGCACGGTGTCCTACGTCGACGTCCAAGGCCGTTGGATCCCCACGATCGGCTTCGGCACCTGGAAGCTCACCGGTGCGGCCTGCCACGACGCCGTCGCCCACGCGCTCGCGGTCGGCTACCGTCATCTCGACACCGCCCAGATGTACGCCAACGAGGACGTCGTCGGCCAGGCCCTCGAGGCCTCGGCGGTGCCCCGCGAGGACGTCTGGCTGACGACGAAGCTCCTGCCGGAGAACCTCACCGCCGAGCGGGTGCGCACGACCACCGAGGAGAGCCTCCGCGCGCTGCGCACCGAGTACCTCGACCTGCTGCTCATCCACTGGCCGAGCCGTGAGGTGCCGCTCGCCGAGACGCTCGAGGCGATGGCCGGGCTCGTCGACGACGGGCTCATCGGCGCGGTCGGGGTGTCGAACTTCCCTCCCTCCCTCGTGCGGGAGGCGATGGCGATCACGCCGATCGTCGCCAACCAGGTCGAGTACCACCCCTACCTCTCCCAGGATGCGCTCCTCGCACTCGCCCGGGAGCATGACCATCTGCTCACCGCCTACTCGCCGCTCGCGCGCGGCAGGGTCCTCGACGAGCCGGTCATCGTCGAGATCGCCGAGGAGCACGGCGCGACGCCCGCGCAGGTCACCCTCGCGTGGCTGCTCGCCCAGGACCACGTCGCGCCGGTCCCGAAGGCGACGTCCCCGAGCCGCATCGAGGCGAACCTCGCGGCCGGCGACCTCGCGCTCAGCGACGAGGAGCTCGCCCGTATCACCGCGCTCGACGAGGGCGAGGCTGGGCGGATCGTCGACCCACCGATCGCCCCGGACTGGGAGCGCTGAGCCGCGCCGCGGGAACCCTGGCCTCAGGCGAGGTAGGCCGAGGCGTCGATGAAGGGGCGCTCCAACGCCCCGAGCTCGGTCGCCGGCTCCGCCCCCTCCCAGAACTCCTTGCTCACCCGCCGCCAGTTCGCGCGCGCCCCGAGCCGCCCGAGGATCGAGTTGACCCCCCACTGGATGCGGTTGAGCAGGAGGTAGTCCGGCGGGAGGTTGAGCCGGCGGAGCATGTCGACGTAGCCGAGCCGGGGATCGGTCGTCGTGCGGATGACCTCGCGGGCGAAGTCGGGGGTGAACGTCCACTCGCGGTCGGCGAGGATCGGCTCGTTGACCTTCGTGAACCACTCGAGGAGGAGGTCGCCGTCGTAGCGGGCGCGCGCCGGCAGGAACCCCGCGGCGTCGAGGGCCGCGACGAGGCGGTCACGGTCGCCGTCGACGACGGCCTCGAGGGTCCCGCGCAGGACCTCGCGCGTCTCGCTCGTGAAGAGCTTCACGCTGCCGAAGTCGAGGAAGGCCACGGTGCCGTCGCCCGGGAAGAGGTAGTTGCCAGGGTGCGGGTCGCCGTTGAAGAGCCGGAAGCGGTTGAGCGAGCCCCAGACGAAGCGGTAGATGATCTCGCCGTAGCGCCGCTTCGTCGCTTCGTCGGCCTCGGCGAGGACCTCCTCGAAGCCTTGGCCCTCGATGCGCTCGCTCACGATGATCCGCGGCCGGCACCAGTCGCGGTGGACGTCGGGGACCCGGATGAAGGGGTGGCCGTCGTAGCGCGCGGCGAAGGCCGCCTGGTACTGCGCCTCGCGCTGGTAGTCGAGCTCGTCGACGAGGCGGTCGCGCATCTCGGCCATGAGCGGGCCGACCTCGAGGTTGGGGGAGACGACGCGGGCGAGTGGGGCGAAGGCCTCGACGTTGGCGAGGTCGGACTCGATCGCCTCGGCCACGCCCGGGTACTGCACCTTCGCGACGACGTCGCTGCCGTCGGGCAGCCGCGCGCGGTGCACCTGCCCGATCGAGGCGGCGGCGAGCGGCTCGGGGTCCCAGGCGGCGAAGACCTCCTCCGGCGGCGCGCCGTACTCCTCGGCGACCACTGCGGCGATGGCCTCGGGGTCGGCCGCCGGGGCGGCGTCGCGCAGCTCGCCGAGCACGTCCTGGTAGGTCGCGGCGATCTCCTCGGGGACGTCGAGGTCGACGAAGCTCGCGATCTGGCCGAGCTTCATCGCCGCGCCCTTCATCGACCCGAGCATCTCGACCATCTTCTCGGCGGTCGCGGCGTGGAAGGCGGCCTCGGCGGCCTCGCCGTCCCGCAGCCCGCGCACCCGCGAGGCGAGATAGCCTGCGCTCGTCGATGCCGAGAGCCGGGCGAGGTCGGCGCCGCGCTGCGCGCGCGAGCCCATGCCGTTGTTGCGTCGGCCGTTGGTCGACCGGGGGGAGGGGTCGTCGCGGGAGCCCATGGGCTCTATTGTGCCCCCCGCCAGGGGAGGCGGCGGCGTGCGGACGAGCAGGGACCGCGAGGAGGGCAGGGAACATGGCGTGGGTGTGGGCGCTGCTCGGTGTCGCCGTCGTCGTGTTCGCGGTGTGGTGGGGCTACAACCGCCTCGTGACCCTGCGCAACCGCGTCGAGGCAGCCTGGGCCGACCTCGACGTCCATCTCGAGCGCCGTCGCGCGCTCATCCCCAACCTCGTCGCCACCGTCGAGGCCTACGCCAGCCACGAGCGCGAGGTCGTCTCGGCGATCGCCGAGGCGCGCGCGGCCGGTGACGCCGCCGAGGGCGCCGCGGCGCAGGGCCAGGCCGAGCGCGCCGTCGACGAGGCCCTCGCACGCGGCATCGCCCTCGCCGAGGCCTACCCCGAGCTCAAGGCCGACGAGCGCTTCCGTGACCTGCACACCGAGCTCGTGGCCACCGAGAACAAGATCGCCTTCAGCCGCCAGCTCTACAACGACACCGTGACCGCGCTGCGCGACCGGCTCGCGACGTTCCCGACGAACCTCTACGGCCGCGGGCTCGGCTTCGCCACGCCCGAGCTCTTCGACGCCGAGGCAGGTGCGCGCGGCGCGGCGCGCGTCACCCTGGAGTAGCCATGCTCTACGAGCAGATCGACCGCAACCGCTGGATGACGATCGGCCTCTTCGCGCTGTTCGGCGTCGTCGTCTTCGCGCTGTCCTTCGCCGTCGACGTGCTCTTCCTCGGCACCGGCCCGGTCGGCGCGGCGGTCATCGCCGCGGTCATCGTCGCGATCGCCGTCGGCTTCTCCTGGTTCGCCGCCGACTCCGTCGTGCTCGGCACCGTCGGGGCGCGGCCCGCCGACGCGAGCCGCCCCGCCGAGCGCGAGCTCGTCGAGCTCGTCGCGTCGGTGTCGCTGGCCGCGGGGCTGCCGACGCCGAAGGTCTACGTCATCGACGACCCCGCGCCCAACGCCTTCGCGACCGGCCGCAGCCCCGACAAGGGCGTGGTGGCGTTCACCACCGGGCTGCTCGAGAAGATGGACCGCCCGCAGGTCGAGGCCGTGGCCGCCCACGAGATCAGCCACATCGCCAACCGTGACTCGATGATCGGGGTCGTCGCCGCGGTGCTCGTCGGCGTCGTGCTCATCATCTGCCGCATGGCGCTCCGTATGCTCTTCTTCACCGGCGGTCGGCGCGGCGGGGGACGCAGCCAGGGCAACGCCCAGGCGATCATGCTCCTCATCGGGCTCGTCGCGCTCGTCCTCGCGCCGGTCTTCGCCTACCTCCTGCGCTTCGCGGTCTCACGGCGGCGCGAGTCGCTCGCCGACGCCAACGCCGTCAGGCTCACCCGCAACCCCGACGCGATGATCGGCGCCCTCGAGGTCCTCGCCGCCGACGACACGCAGGTCGACTTCGCCCACGGCCTGTCGAGCCACCTTTGGATCGAGGAGCCGGAGCACAGCCAGGGCTCGTGGCTCGACCGTCTCACCGCAACGCACCCGCCGATCCCCGAGCGCATCGAGGCCCTGCGGGCCATCGCCGGCGACGCGCGCTTCCGCTGAGCCGGCCCGGCCTCCGCGGCAGCCCCACCGCAGAGGAGGAGCGACGATGGACAGCACCGAGTTCGAGCTCGCCACCACCGACCGGCGCTGGGTCGACCTCACCGGCGAGGTCGAGGGCTTCGCCCGCGGCCGCGGCGACGGCCTGCTCCACGTCTTCGTGCCGCACGCCACCGCCGGGCTCGCCCTCATCGAGACCGGGGCGAGCAGCGAGGCCGACCTCCTCGACGCCGTCGAGCGGCTCCTGCCGCGCGACGACCGCTACCGCCACCGCCACGGCTCGCCCGGCCACGGCGCCGACCACGTCCTGCCGGCGTTCCTGCCGCCGTCGACGACGCTGCCGGTCCTCGACGGGAGGGTGGCGCTCGGGACGTGGCAGCGCGTCGTGCTCGTCGACACCAACGTCGACAACCCCCGGCGGCGCGTGCGCCTGAGCTTCCTCGCCGGGTGAGCGCTCAGCCGGTCGCGTCCGGCCCCCGCGTCGGGGTCGGACGGCTGAGGTGCTCACCGTAGTCGGGGACGACCCGCGCGTAGGCGCTGTGCATGAGCGGGCTCGACACGAGGAAGTCCGCCGAGGCGAGGTTGGTCGCCACGGGGATGTTCCACACCGAGGCGAGCCGCAGCAGGGCCTTGACGTCGGGGTCGTGCGGCTGCGCCTCGAGGGGGTCCCAGAAGAAGATGAGCATGTCGACCGACTGCTCGCAGATCATCGCGCCGATCTGCTGGTCCCCGCCGAGCGGGCCGCTCTGCAGGCGCTCGACGGGCAGGCCGAGCTCGTACTCGAGCACGGTGCCCGTCGTCCCCGTCGCGACGAGGTCGTGGGCGGCGAGGACGTCGCGGTTGAAGTCCGCCCACTCGGCGAGGGCGAGCTTCTTCGAGTCGTGGGCCACGAGCGCGATGCGCTTGCGGCCCGGCAGGGCGTCGCTCAACGGCGGGGCTCCTCAGGCTTCGTCGG
>SLNF01000271.1 GCA_007133145.1 Nitriliruptorales bacterium | reverse complement strand
GAGGCGATCTCGAAGAGCGGGTCGTCGCCGACGAGCTTGGCGATGACGCGGTCGGCGGTGGACTTGATGAGCCGCGCCCGCGGATCGTAGTTCTTGTAGACGCGGTGGCCGAAGCCCATGAGCCGGAACGGGTCGTCCTTGTCCTTGGCCCGCGCGATGAAGGACTCCGTGGCGTCGTCGGCGTCGCGGATCTGCTCGAGCATCTCCACGACGCGCTGGTTCGCCCCGCCGTGCAGCGGCCCCCACAGGGCCCCGATGCCCGCCGAGACCG
This sequence comes from Nitriliruptorales bacterium, assembly GCA_007133145.1. Taxonomy (GTDB): domain Bacteria; phylum Actinomycetota; class Nitriliruptoria; order Euzebyales; family Egibacteraceae; genus T1Sed10-49. The sequence goes on along the minus strand of SLNF01000271.1, from coordinate 6,242 downwards.
AGGCGAAGAGGTTGGCCTGGCTCGAGCCGACGAGCCGCACCGTCGAGGCCGAGCAGTTCTGCTCGTGGTCGGCGTGGAGGATGAGCAGGAGGTCGAGGGCGTGGGCGACGTCGTGGTCGACCTCGTAGGGCTCGCTCGGCACCGCGAAGAGCATCTGCAGGAAGTTCTCGACGTAGTCGAGGTCGTTGCGCGGGTACATGAACGGCTGGCCGATCGCGTGCTTGTAGGCGAACGCGGCGATCGTCGGGAGCTTCGCGAGGAGGCGGATCGTCGACAGGTCGACGTCCTCGGGGTCGCTGGGGTCGAGGGCATCCTGGTAGAACGTCGACAGGGCCGTCGTGCCGGCCTGGAGCACCGCCATCGGGTGGGCGGCGTGGGGGAAGGCGTCGAAGAGCGAGCGCATGTCCTCGCGCAGGAGCGTGTGGCGGGTGATGCGCTCCTTGAACTCCTCGAGCTCGCGAGCGGTCGGCAACTCGCCGTAGATGAGGAGGTAGGAGGTCTCGACGAAGCTCGAGCGCTCGACGAGGTCGTCGATCTCGTAGCCGCGGTGGCGCAGGATCGGCTTCACGCCGTCGATGAAGGTGATGTCGCTCTTCACCGAGCCGGTGTTGCCGTAGCCGGGGTCGTAGGTGATGAGCCCGGTCTCGGCCCGCAGCTTCGAGATGTCGAGCGCCTGCTCTCCCTCGCTGCCGGTGAGCACAGGGGCGTCGAACGTCTGGCCGTCGAACTCGATCCGTGCGTGCTCGGTCATCTCGCCGTCCTTCTCGCCGGTCCGCGGGCCGCGATCACCGCGGCAGGGTGGCCGACAGCCTACCCGGCGACCCGAGGGCGACGGTAGGCTCACGGTGCGGGCCGGCGTCCGCCATGACGTGGCGGGCGGTATGCGGGATCCCCGCCGCGCCCGACCGGGCGTGGCGCACACGAGCGGCTTGGAGCGAGACGCGATGAGCACGGGCACGGCGACGTCGGCGATCGGCGACGCGACCACCCAGCGGCTGCGGGGCCACCTCGAGCGCATCTACGGCGACGCGGTCGCCGCGGAGGTCCACCCACGCCTCGTCGAGCTCTGTGAGCGCTACGCCGAGCGCCTGCGGCCGGTGCCCCGCCGCCAGGGCGTCGACGAGAGCGACGTGCTGCTCATCACCTACGGCGACCAGGTCCGCGAGCCCGACCGTCGGCCGCTCGAGACCCTCCACGGCTTCCTCAGCGACCACCTCCAGGACCTCGTCAGCGGCGTGCACCTCCTGCCGCACTACCCCTCGACCTCCGACGACGGCTTCGCCGTCGCCGACTACCTCAAGGTCGACCCCGCGCTGGGGACCTGGCGCGACGTCCTGCGCCTCGGGCGCGACTTCGACCTCATGCTCGACGCCGTGGTCAACCACACCTCGCAGAGCGGGCGCTGGTTCCGCAAGTGGGCGCGCGACGAGCCGGCGTTCCGCGACTTCTTCATCTCGCTGCCCTCCGACACCGACACCTCCTCGATCACGCGTCCGCGCACGAGCCCGCTGCTCACGCCGGTGGAGACCGCCCGCGGACTCGAGTACGTCTGGACGACGTTCAGCTCCGACCAGGTCGACCTCAACTACGCCAACCCCGAGGTCCTCCTCGCGGTCTGCGAGGTCCTGCTCACCTACGTCGAGCACGGCGCGCGGCTGCTGCGCCTCGACGCCATCGCCTTCCTCTGGAAGCGCCTCGGCACCTCGTCGGTGCACCTGCCCGAGACCCACGAGGTCATCAAGCTCTGGCGCACGATGTTCGACGCCGTCGCGCCGGGCACGCTGCTCGTCACCGAGACGAACGTGCCGCAGACCGAGAACGTGAGCTACTTCGGCGACGGCTACGACGAGGCGCACCTCGTCTACCAGTTCCCCCTGCCGCCGCTCACGCTCTCGGCGTTCCAGCTCGCCGATGCGAGCCCTCTCGCCGAGTGGATCGCGACCCTCGAGACCCCCTCGGAGCAGACCTCGTTCCTCAACTTCCTCGGCTCCCACGACGGCATCGGGTTGCGCCCGGCCGAGGGGCTGCTGACCCCCGGGGAGATCGCGCACCTCTGCGAGCTCGCGAAGGGGCACGGCGGTGGGGTGAGCTACCGCGCTCAGCCCGACGGGACGATGAGCCCCTATGAGCTCAACACCGTCTTCTTCGACGCGCTCAACCCGCTGCACGTCACCGAGCCGAGCGAGCGGCGGATCCGCCGCTTCCTCGCGGCGCAAGCCATCCTCCTCGCGCTGCAGGGCGTGCCGCTGCTCTACGTCCAGGCGGTGCTCGGCAGCCACAACTGGATCGAGGGCGTCGAGCGCACCGGGCGCCTGCGCAGCATCAACCGACAGAAGTTCAGCCTCGACGAGCTCGAGGCCGAGCTCGCCGACCCGTCGTCGCACCGCCGCCGGGTGCTCGACGGGCTGCGCGACCTCGTCCACGTCCGCCGCAACGAGCGGGCCTTCCACCCCGCGGGCAGCCAACGCGTGCTGCCGACACCCGACCCGGTGCTCGGCCTCGAGCGGACGTCCCCGGAGGGTCGGCGGCGTGTGATCGCGCTGACGAACGTCTCGGGTCGTCCCCAGGCGCTGCGGCTCGGCCCCGCCCCCGCGCTCGCGGGCCGCTTCGTCGACCTCTTCGACGGCCGGGTCGAGCGTGGCCACGGCGAGGGGATCCTCGAGGTCGGCCTCGCGCCCTACGGCGTGCGCTGGCTCTCGGCGCGCTGAGCGTCCGGCCTGCCCGTGCGGGCCGGCCGCATCGCCGGGGCTCGGGTGGCGGCTGCCCCCGGTGCAGCTGCCCCCTCGCGGCTCAGCCGGGGAGCGTCGCGAGCGGCGGGCGCTCGATGATGGTGACGTCGCGGGCGGCGGGGCGCACGACCCCGTCCTCCCCGCGCACGTACTGCACGTACTCGTTGGGGGTGGCCCCGCCGGTGACGGCCGCAAGGCTCGCCCGCCCCTCGGCGTCGAGGCGGGTCAGCGCCACCTGCGAGATCGCGAAGGCCATGCGGCTCAGCGCCTCGAGCGGCTGGTTGAAGTGGATGCGCTCGCCGACGTCGACCTGCGCGATCGCATCCATCCCGGAGGCGCCGAGGGTGTCGACGAGCATGCCGAGCTCGACGCCGTAGCCGGTGAAGAACGGGATGCGCTCGAGGAGGCTGCGCCGGCCGGCGTACTCGCCCGACAGCGGTTGGACGAGTCCGGCCAGCGGCGGCCACAGGAGGTTGAGCAGCGGGCGCGCGAGCAGCTCGGTGACCCGCCCGCCCCCTGAGGCGCTGCGCTGCCCGGCGGACTCGAGGGGGCGCTCGTAGAAGGCCTTGACGAGCTCGACGGAAGGGTCGTCGAGCAGTGGGGCGAGCAGCCCGGTGACGAACCGTGGGCTGGGGTTCTTGATGTCGCTGTCGACGAAGGCGACGACGTCGCCGGAGGTCACCGCGAGGCTGCGCCACAGGGCGTCGCCCTTGCCGAGGCAGGGACCGTGCTCCGGCAGGACCTGCGCGTCCTGGTGGACCCGCGCGCCGGCGGCCGCGGCGAGCGCAGGGGTGCCGTCGGTCGAGCCACCGTCGATGACGACGAGCTCGTCGACGAGGGAGCCGGAGAGCTCGGCGACCGCGGAGACCATCCCCTCGACGGTCTCGGCCTCGTTGCGCGAAGGCAGGACGACCGAGACGGTGAGCCCGGCCTCGCGCTTGGCGGCGGCGAGCGCGTCGACGTCGACGTCGTCGACGCGATAGGTGCGGCGGTTGAACCAGTCGGCGAGCTCGTCGCGCGGGGCGTGCGCGGCCATCAGCCCTCCACCTCGAAGGTCCCCTCCATCGTTTCGCGATGGCCGGGGATGTCGCAGTAGTACGTGTAGGTCTCCCCAGCCTCGAGGGTCACGTCGCCGACGTCCACCTCACCGCCGTCGGCCTCGACGACGTTGAGGTCGCCGAGCTCCTCGATGACGACGTTGTGGACCGCGAGGCCCTCGTTGACGATCGCGAAGGTCACCTCGCCGGCCGGCACGGTGTCGGGTGCCTCGGTGTAGAAGTTGTCGATCGCCACGAAGACGATCGCGTCGTCGGGGATGTCGACGTCGACGTCGACGTCGGCCTCCTCCTCGTCGGTGACGACCTCGGCCTCCTCCTCGGGCAGCGTGGGTGGGGTGATGTCGCGCGGGCCCATCGCCATCGCCACCGCGCCGGCGCCGACGACCGCGGCGAGGCCGACACCGACGGCGACCCCGAGCGCCCTGCCGGGCACCTCGGGCTTGCGGCCGACGACCGCGGCGACGCCGAGGACGTAGGCGGCGATGAGTAGCGCGACGATCGTCGCGGCGGTCTTGGGGATCGCGAGCATGACCCGCGAGAGGCTGAAGGCGAACAGCGCGATGCCGCCGATGACGCCGACCGGCAGGAGGATCGGGGTGAAGACCCGGTTGCGGAAGTCCTCGTTCATGAGCGTCGGTGACCTTCGAGTCGGGGCTGGGGTGACCGCGGCTCCGAGCCGCCGGTGGGGATCGCGTTGGCGAGGTCGCGCCACACGCGCAGGTCGGGGCCGCCGGTCTCCTCCTCGTGCGACCAGCGGGCGACGATCGCCGCGCAGGCGACGGTGAGCAACGCGGTGCCGGCGACCTTGACCGCCGCGCCGGCGAGCTGCTGGTCGAGCAGGGGTGTGGCGCCGAGGGCAGCCGCGCTCGCAGCGTAGCCGGCGACGTGGTGGGTCGAGGCGAAGGTCAGCAGCGAGGCGGGCACCGCCGGGGCCAGCGCGTGGCCGGCGAGGTAGGCCAGTACCCCAGCGTGGGGTAGCGCCGGCAGCTCCGGCAGCGGCGAGAGCACCGGCCACCACAGCACGAGGCCGATGCCGAGGGCCCCGAGCAGGGTCGCTGCACGCAGGGGCGCGGTCGACGCGGTCGCCTCGAGCACGACGGGCAGGTGGGCGAGGACGACCCAGGCGTGGACGGCGAGGAAGGCGACGAGGGGCCTGGTGAGCCCCTGCCAGAAGCGGCGGACGCGCGGCGGGGCGAGCAGGCGGCGCAGCAACCAGCCGGGCAGGCCGAGCAGGAGGAGGGGGGCGGCGAGCGTGACGAGGACGACGCTCTGCAGCGCGCGCACGGTGAGCAGGTCGGTCGCGAGCGCGCCGACGATGCCATCGCCGACGAGCCAGGCCAGGCCCACGCCGAGGGCGAAGTACAGCCGCTGGCGCCCGGTGCTCGCCACCCCCGAGGGAGCGAGCTGCCGACCCCACGCGCCGAGGGCGGCGGCGTAGCCGGCGACGAGGCCGGCGACGACGAGCCAGACCTCGGGCTGGGCCACGGGCGTGAGGGCGGACATGGCCGGCTAGAGGATCGTGATGAGGACGGTGACGAGGAAGAGGATGCTCGCGCCGATGACCCCGGTCCAGAACAGGCGGCGGAACCACCTCGAGTCGAAGCGCAGATGCATGAACCACAGCACGACGAGGACGAACTTCGCGGCGGTGAGCGCGAGCAGCGCTGGCACGGCGATCGCGCGCGGCACCGGGGCGAAGTACAGGCCCACCTCGATGGCGGTGAGCACGGCGAGGATGACGCCGATCTCGACGTACTCCTTGACGCCGGGGTGGTGGTGCTCCCCGCCGTGGCCCTCGGGCGCCCCGGTGCCCTCCCGCGTGTCGGTGTCGGTCATGGCGGCTACTCCGCGGGGATGAGGTAGACGACGGTGAAGAGCACGATCCACACGATGTCGACGAAGTGCCAGTACAGGCCCACGTTCTCGACGACCTCGCTCTTGCGGCGGGTGAACTTCCCGGCGAGCGAGCGTGTCCACAGCGTGAGCAGCAGGAGGATGCCCACGGCGACGTGGACACCGTGGAACCCGGTGAGCACGTAGAACGACGTCGTGAACGGGGAGGTGGACATGCGCATGCCCTCCTCCATGAAGACCGTGAACTCGTAGATCTGCCCGGCGAGGAACGTCGCGCCCATGAGCGCGGTCGCGAGCAGCCAGGTGCGCATGCCGCGGTCGTCGCCGCGCTGGGCGGCGGCGAGCGCGAGCACGACCCCGAGCGAGCTCATGAGCAGGATGAACGTCGACACCGAGGTGAACGGGATGTCGTAGATCGTCCGCGGGTTGATCTCGGGGGCGTCGGCGAAGCTGCCGACGTAGATGAGGTAGGCGGCGATCAGCGCCCCGAAGAAGAGGGTCTCCGAGCCGATCATGGCCCACATCGCCATCTTCTCGTTGGAGACCCCGAGGCTCGAGTGGTGCCCCGCCTCGGCGGTGCCCGCCGCCGTCGCATCCGATG
>SLNF01000221.1 GCA_007133145.1 Nitriliruptorales bacterium | reverse complement strand
CTCGGCGCCGAGGTCACCCTCCTCGAGGCCCGGGCCCTCGGCGGCACCTGCGTCGTCGACGGCTGCGTGCCCACCAGGGTCTTCGCGCGCGCCGCGCGGATGGCGCGTGAGGTCCGTGACGCCCACCTCTGGGGGATCGAGGTCGGCGAGGTCGACATCCGCTGGGAGCGGATCACCGAACGGGTCGCCGAGACCGTCGCCGGGGTCACCGCCGGGCGCGCGAGCGCCGCCGAGCTCGGCGGCGCCGGTGTCGACGTCCGCATCGGCCAGCCCGCGCGGTTCGTCGACCCTCACACCCTCGCCGTCGGGAACGAGCACGTCGAGGCCGACGCCGTCCTGCTCTGCGTCGGCGGCGCAGCCCAACCGCTGCCGATCCCCGGCGCGGAGCTCGCGACGCTGCCGACCGAGGTCATGGCCTGGGGGGCTCTGCCCGGGCGCGTCGCCGTCGTCGGCTCGGGCAGCACCGGCTCGCAGCTCGTCACCGTCTTCGCCTCGCTGGGCGCGGAGGTGCTGTTGCTCGACGTCGCCCCGCGGATCCTGCCCCACGCCGACGCCGACGTCGCCGCGACCCTCGAGACGGCGTTCCGCGCCCAGGGCGTGGAGGTGGCCACCGGCATCGACGGCCTCACCTCGATCGAGGACGTCGGAGGGCGACGTCTCGTGCACTACCGCAGCGAGGCGCAGCCGATCAGCGTCGAGGTCGACGCGGTCGTGCTCGCGACGGGCTGGCCGGCACGCACCGAGGGCCTCGGGCTCGACGCCGCGGGCATCGACCACCGCCGCGGGCGGATCCCCGTCGACGCGTATCTACGCACGAACGTGCCGCACGTCTACGCCCCCGGTGACGCCAACCAGCGCGACATGCTCGTACAGTCGGCCGCGGAGGAAGGCGAGGCCGCCGCGGTCAACGCCGTGCTCGGGCCGGTGCGGTCCGCCCCGCACGCGCTCCTGCCGTGGGGTGGGTTCACCGACCCCGACGTCGCCGGGGTCGGCCTCACCGAGGAGGAGGCCCGCCGCCACGACGAGCACTGCGTCACCGCGCTCGTGCCGCTCGCCGGCCTCGAGCGGGCGATCATCGACGAGCGCACCGACGGGTTCCTCAAGCTCATCGCCGACCGCCGACGGTCGCTGCTGCTCGGTGCGCATGCCGCCGGTGAGTCGGCGGTCGAGGTCATCCAGGCGGTGACCACGGCCATGGCCGCCGGCGCCGACCCGGCGACCCTCGCGCGGGTGGCCTTCGCCTACCCGACCTACAGCGCCGCGATCGGCGCGGCCGCGAAGGCGCTGCTGCGGGTCGACGGCGCCTAACGCCGTCGACGCGCAGCGGTGCTCGCGACGTCCCGGTGTGCCGCTGGTCGCGGTGGCATCGCCGGGGGCGACCGGCGCGGCCGGTGCGTGAGCCGTCAGGCGCGTCGAGTACGCCGTGCCGAACGGCCGGCGACGGCGGCGACGGCGAGGCCGGCAAGCAAGCCCGCGAGCCCGCCCCAGCGCAGCGGCAGGTCGGCGCTGCCGTCGGCGAGCGGTGGCACCTGGCCCTCGGCGTGCGCGGCGATGGCGTCGAGGCTCGGCATCGCGACCCCGCCCGGGGCGACGCGTGCGCGGTACTCGGCGAGCACGTGGGCGAGCTCCTCGCGGCCGTCGCGGGCGTGCCCGGCGACGCCGACCTCGAAGAACGTCGTGCCGCTCAACGCCCACAGCGTCGCGACCGCGAGGGGTTCGGGCAGCCAGCGCACCGAGCGCAGCGCGGCGGGGCGGATGGGGATGCCCGCGGCCTCCTGGGCCGCGAGGGCCTCGGCGCGGGCCCGCACGCCGAGCAGCATCGCGTCGCGCGTGCGCGCGTAGCGCGCCGGGTCGCCGTCCGCGGCGATGATGCCGAAGAAGGCCCCGACCGCAGGGACGTGGGTGACGAGCCACGAATCGATGTCGCGCTCGATGCGCACGCGCTTGCCGCTGCGGCCCAGCAGCGCGGCCACCTGCCGGGTGCGCTCGGTGACGCTGTCGTCGATCTCGCCGATCGGCATCGGCACCGCCGCCATGGGCATGACCCGCATGACGGGGTCGAGGCGCTGCCCTCCCGCGGTGGGGAAGCCCGCCATGACCCGCTCGGCGCCGAGCGCGTCGACGTAGTCGGCGAAGCCGGCGGCATTGTTCTGCAGGAAGAGGACCGTGTGGGCGTGCTGGTTGCGGGCGAGTGCCGGCAGGATCGCGGCGGACTGGTCCTTGCGCATGACGACGCAGACGAGGTCGTAGCGGTCCTCCGGTGCAAGCTCCTCGACGATGCGGACGTCGTGGTTCGTGCGCTCGCCGCTGTGGCTGTCCTCGAGGACGACCCCGTGGGTGTGCAGGTCGGCGAGGCGTTGGCCCCGGGCGAGCAGGGCGACATCGACGCCCGCCCCGTGCAGCCGTGCGGCGAGCAGCGAGCCGAGGGGACCCGCGCCGTAGACGAGGGTGCGCATCGTCGCTCCTTCCCGTGTCGTCGCCGGAATCGGCAGGCTAGCCCACCACCACGGCTCCTTTGGTCTCGTTCGCCGGGGTCCAACGTCCCCTCACCGCGGCCGTAACGGCCCTACGTCGACCACCGAGGTCTGGCCGGCCGCCGCGCGTCTGCCTACCTTGCGCAACAGGTATCTGACGGCGCGTGGTACGGCACCGGAGGCTGCCCACCGCAGCGGTCGGCGGCGAGGGGCGCGGGGCCACCCGCCCGCACCGACGAGCCCCCCCTGCCTCGCGCCGGGGGGAGAGAGGCGGGGACGATGGCCACGAGCGGGTGGTGGCAGGCCAGCGATGGGCACTGGTACCCGCCGGAGCAGCATCCGGCGAGGCGCAGCGGTCCGGGCGGCGGGTGGTGGCAGGCCAGCGACGGGCACTGGTACCCGCCGGAGCAGCACCCTGATGTGTCGCACCCTGCCGCCTTCGCCCAGCCCGACGGTGGGGCGACGCGAGCGCCGGCGCCGCCGAGTGCAGCCGCGCCCTCGACGCCGGCGCCACCGCCGATGGCGGCCCCGTCGCCGGCGCCAGCCGCGCCCCCTCCCACCGCGCCGCTGGACAGGGCATCGAGCCCGACCACACCGCTGGCGCCGCCGTCGGGGGTCACCGGGGTGGTGCCGCCACCGCCGGTGGGAGCCACCGCGGAGCCGCCCTCGACCTCCGGCTCACGCCGCGGGCTCGTGCTCGCCTCGCTCGTGCTCGCCCTCCTCGTCGTCGGTGGCGGCGCCACCGCGCTCGTCCTCACCGCCGCGGGGTCGCCGAAGGCCGCGCTCGCGCGGGCGGTGACCGGCGTCGCAGCGCCGGCGACGACGACGGTCGCCTTCGACGGGTCCTTCGACTACGCAGCGCTGCCACCCGACGAGGCGGACTTCATCGAGGCCGAACTCCGATTCATGGAGTCGACGCTCGGCGGTTGGCGCGCGGAGGTCGGCATGGGGGAGGACCGCTGGGTCCTCGACCTCGCCACCGGCGAGCTCGGCGGTGGCATGCACCTCGACATCGCCACCGTGCCCGCCGAGGAGGCCGTCGACGCCGCTCGGGCCCGTGGCGGGGTGCCCGAGCAGGTCGCCGAGACCGCCGAGGCGATGACGGCGATGCCAGAGGAGATCACGATCGCCCTCGACCCCGGCATGGGCATGCCGCCGCCAGGGCCCGCCGAGCTCGACGGCCCGCTCGCCGCGCTGCTGTCGGGCGAGCCGGTCACCGTCACCGACGCCGGGTGGGTCGGGGTCGCGCTCATCGACGCCTTCGACCTCTCCAGTGAGGAGCCCGAGGGGCCCTTCGCGACGCTCGGAGAGGTCATGGGCGAGTACTACGAGGCGCACGTCACCGTCGAGGAGGTCGAAGGGGTACCCCAACCCGCGGGCCTGCCGGCGCACGACCGCGTCCTCGAGGCGCGCCTCCCACTCGCCGAGTGGTTCGACGCCCTCGCCGAGGGGCTGGGCGAGGCCCCACCCTTCGCTGAGGAGTACCGCGAGCTGCGCGAGCAGGCCGCGATGCTCGGGCGGGCCGAGCAGCCGCCCGAGCTCGTCGTGCACGCCTGGCTCGACGGCGGCGACCTCGTCGGCGCGCGGCTCGGGCTCGACACGCTGCTCGGTGCCGTCGCCGAGGCGGTGGCCGCCACCGAGGGCGATCTCGCCGCCGCCGAGGTCACGACGATGGCCGACGTCGCCGACGACCTCGCGGTCGTCGTCGTCCTCGACCACGGCACGCTCGCCGAGCCGCGGGTGGCTGATGCGGCGCAGAGCCACGCCGCCGAGGCGTTCCTCGACGACGCGCTCTTCGCCGAGGGCGCGCTCGTCGGTGCCGACTACGCCACGCTCGTCGACGCGCTGCGCGCCGAGGGTCTGCTGCCGCCGATCCTGCCCTGAGGGTCGCTACCAGCGACCCCCGCCGCCTCCGCCGCCCCCGCCACCGGCCGAGCCGCCACCACCGGAGCCCGAGCCCCCCGACGACGAGGCGGTCTGGCGCAGCGTGGAGCCCGTCGAGGAGGAGAAGGACGACAGCGAGCGGCCGAAGTCGTCGAGGCCGCGTCCGCGTGAGGCGACGTACCAGCCGCCGGCGGCGACGGGCGCGGCGACCCCGAGGGCGGCGAAGCGCTCGGTCCAGCGGTCGACGCAGTCGAAGGCCATGGCGTAGGGCAGGTAGGCCGCGAAGATCTGCTCGCGCTCGGCGAAGTCCATGCGGTCGGCCTCGGCGGTCTCGATGAACTCCCGGAAGCCCTTCGCCCGGGCGTTGACCTCCGCGCCCTTCGCGGTGCGCCGCGGCGCCCAGCGCGCGAGGAGGAGGCCTGCGAGGCCGATGACGATGAGCGGGGCGACGGCGAGGCCCCAGTCGCTGAAGGTCGCCGCGGTGGCGATGAGCCCCACGATGCCGGCGATGGTAATCGCGAGCGTCACCCCCCGGGCGATCCCGCGCACCGTCGAGGGTCGCCGGACGAAGTAGCCGCGTCGGACGACGTCGCGCTCGAGGACCTCATCCACCTTCCGCGCGGTCGGGGCGAACGCGCCCTGCCCGAGGGTGGACAGCAGCACCGACGTGCGCCCGTGGCCCTCCTCGGCCGGCAGCGCGCGTTGCAGGACACCGGCGAGCGCGCCCGCCGCACCCGCTGGCACGTCGACGCCGCCGCTACGCTCGCCATCGGCGTCGAGGCGCTCCTGCTCTGCGGTGTCGGCGCCGATCGTACGGTCGGTGTCGAGGTCGTCGGGGGCCTCGCCCTCGAGGCGCAGGGTCGCGCTGCCGAAGAGCCCGGCGAGGACGTGCTTCTCGTGGGCCCGCAGCGGGTCCTCGGGGTTGACGGTGCGCACGAGGCGCCAGTCCGAGGAGCGGAAGCGGGAGAAGGTCCCCTCGGGCTCGACCTCCTCGATGCGCAGGTGCCCGCGCACGGCGAGGTCGACGAGCGTCGCGCTGAGCGAGGTCTCGTCGACGCGCTGGGTCAGCAGCGTGCGCAGCTGGGCGGGACGCAGTCCCAGTGGGGGCCGGTACTCCACCCCGCCGGCGCCGGCGGGGGCATCGGCGTCGCGGCCGCGGCGGTAGAGCCACAGGAGCCCGGCGAGCCCGAGCAGGCTCACGAACACCCCGGCGGCCACGCGGCTCGGCGCGGTCGAGAACGTCCGCGCGAGCGCCGAGGCGGGCTCGAGGTCGGGCTCGGCGACGTCGACGGCGCCGAGGGGCAGCTCGACGACGACGTCGAGCTGCTCGCGGGGCGCGAGCGGCCCGCCGGTGAACGTCGCGACCGCACCGTCGGCGTCGGCGCTGGCGCACGGGTCGGTTGCGCCGTCGGGACCCTCGAAGCACGTCACTGCCTGGACCTCGGCGGGGCTGCGCACGCGGGCGCGGACCTCGCTGATCTCGGTCTCCCACTGGTCGCCGGTGACGTTCCACCACAGCTCGTCGTGCTCGTCGAAGCGGTTGAGCGCCCCTTGGTAGCGGTAGCGGATCTCGTAGGTGTGCCGGCCGGTGAGGAAGACGTCGGGGTCGCCGATGCGGATCTCCACCTGCTCGAACGAGCTCGTGCGGTCGACGTCGTCGGGGGCGCCCTCGCTCGTGGCCACCGCGACGTTGTCGAGGCGGAAGCGCCGCACGGTGTCGTCGTCGACGAGGCTGCGGATGGGGATGTGCCGGAAGATCCCCCGACTCGGGAGGTCCCGGAAGTCGACGTCGAGCCGCTCGGTGACCTCGAGGTCGCCGTCCTCGGTGACGACGATGTCGGCGTCGAAGGACTCGATCACCCAGCCGGCGTCCTGCGCAGGGGCAGGCGGGGCGGGCGCCACGGCGGTCTCGAGGTCGGGCTCGGCGACGTCGACGGCGTCCCGCGGCAGCTCCACGACGACGTCGAGCTGCTCGCCGGGCGCGAGCGGCCCGCCGGTGAACGTCGCGACCGCACCGTCGGCGTTCGCGCTGCGACACAGGTCGGTCGCGCCGTCGGGACCCTCGAAGCACGTCACGGCCTGGACCTCGGCGGGGCTGCGCACGCGGGCGCGGACCTCGCTGATCTCGGTGTCCCACTCATCGCCGGTGACGTTCCACCACAGCTCGTCGTGCTCGTCGAAGCGGTTGAGCGCCCCTTGGTAGCGGTAGCGGATCTCGTAGGTG
>SLNF01000111.1 GCA_007133145.1 Nitriliruptorales bacterium | reverse complement strand
TCTGGTACTTCAAGGGCGTGCCGAGCCGGCTCGGCTACCTCCTCGACCTCGCGCCGAAGGACCTCGAGAAGGTCATCTACTTCGCGAGCAACATCATCACCTCGGTCGACGAGGAGCAGCGTCACGAGGACCTGCCGACCCTCGAGGCCGAGATCGCCAACGAGCGCAAGCAGCTCGAGCAGCAGCTCGAGGTCGACCGTGAGCAGCTGCTCAAGGACCTCGAGGGCGAGCTCGCCGAACTCGAGGCCGCCGGCGCGAAGGCCGACGCGGTCCGCAAGAAGCGCCGCGAGTACGAGAAGACCATCGCCTCGCTGACCGAGTCCGCACAGGAGGACCTCGCGCGCCTCGACGAGGTCATGGACGTCTTCAAGTCCCTCGAGCCCAAGCAGCTCATCGCCGACGAGCTGCTCTACCGCGAGTTGCGCGACCGCTTCGGCGAGTACTTCACCGGCGGCATGGGCGCGGAGGCCATCCGCGAGCTGCTGTCGCTCATCGACTTCGAGGCCGAGGCCGCCGAGCTGCGCGAGGTTCTCGGCGCCGAGGCCGAGAAGCTGCGCTCGGGCGCGCGCAAGGCCCGCAGCCAGAAGGCCACGCGCGCGGTCAAGCGGCTCAAGGTCGTCGAGGCGTTCCGTACGACCGGCAACGACCCCACCGCGATGGTGCTCAAGGCCGTGCCGGTCATCCCGCCGGACCTGCGCCCGATGGTCCAACTCGACGGCGGGCGCTTCGCCACGAGCGACCTCAACGACCTCTACCGCCGCGTCATCAACCGCAACAACCGCCTCAAGCGCCTCCTTGACCTCGGGGCCCCCGAGATCATCGTCAACAACGAGAAGCGCATGCTGCAGGAGGCGGTCGACGCGCTCTTCGACAATGGCCGCCGCGGGCGGCCGGTCACCGGGCCGGGCAACCGCGCGCTGAAGTCGCTGTCGGACATGCTCAAGGGCAAGCAGGGGCGCTTCCGCCAGAACCTCCTCGGCAAGCGCGTCGACTACTCCGGCCGCTCGGTCATCGTCATCGGACCCGAGCTCAAGCTCCACCAGTGCGGGCTGCCGAAGCAGATGGCCCTCGAGCTCTTCAAGCCCTTCGTCATGAAGCGGCTCGTCGACCTCAACTACGCGCAGAACATCAAGAGCGCCAAGCGCATGGTCGAGCGCGCCCGGCCGCAGGTCTGGGACGTCCTCGAGGAGGTCATCCGCGACCATCCCGTGCTGCTCAACCGCGCGCCGACGCTCCACCGCCTCGGTATCCAGGCCTTCGAACCCACCCTCGTCGAGGGCAAGGCCATCCAGGTCCACCCCCTCGTCTGCGCGGCGTTCAACGCCGACTTCGACGGCGACCAGATGGCCGTGCACCTGCCGCTGTCCAGCGAGGCGCAGGCCGAGGCGCGCATCCTCATGCTCTCCTCGAACAACATCCTCTCCCCGGCACACGGACGCCCGCTCGCCACGCCGTCGCAGGACATGGTGCTCGGCACCTACTACCTCACCTACGCCGAGAGCGACTCGGAGGATGGCAGCGCGCCGCCGGAGGGCCTCGCCGAGGCGATCCTGGCCGGGGAACGCCCAGTGCAGCGCTTCGGCTCAGCCGGCGAGCTCGTGATGTCCCTCGACCTCGACGAGGTCGGGCTACAGGAGTGGTGCGTCGTGCGCCTGCGCGACCGCGCGGTCCGCGTCGCCGACGTCCTCGGCGAGGTCGACCCTGCCGACGTCGTCGAGGACGGCATCGTGCGCTCGAGCAAGGGCGTGCGGGTGCTCACCACCCCCGGCCGTGTGCTCTTCAACGAGGTCCTGCCGCCCGAGATGCCGTTCGAGAACCTCCTCGTCGGCAAGAGCAAGCTCTCCGACCTCGTCAACCGTTGCGCGGACAACACCGACCGCGCCACCACCGCCAACGTCCTCGATGGCATGAAGGACGTCGGCTTCCGTTACGCCACGAAGGCTGGCGTGACGGTGTCGATCGCCGACCTCGAGACCCCGGAGGCCAAGCCCGACATCCTCGCCGAGCACGACGACATGGCGCTCAAGGTCGAAAAGCAGTTCCGCAAGGGCGTCATCACCGACGATGAGCGTAAGCAGGAGCTGCGCGAGATCTGGACCGACGCGACAAACCTCGTCGCCGAGCGGATGGAGGAGAACTTCAGCCGGCTCAACCCGGTCTACATGATGGCGAACTCCGGCGCCCGCGGGTCGATGACGCAGATCCGCCAACTCGCCGGCATGCGCGGTCTCGTCGCCAACCCGCGCGGGGAGATCATCGAGCGACCGATCAAGGCGAACTTCCGAGAGGGCCTGACCGTGCTCGAGTACTTCATCTCGACGCACGGCGCGCGTAAGGGCCTCGCCGACACCGCGCTGCGCACCGCCGACTCCGGCTACCTCACCCGTCGGCTCGTCGACATCGCTCAGGACCTCATCGTCCGCGAGGAGGACTGCGGCACGAGCCGTGGCCTGCCCGTCGAGGTCGGCCTGCACGACGGGCAGTCGATCTTCGGGCGCGTCCTCGCCCGCGACGTCGCGGTGCCCGGCACCGACCGGGTGCTGCTGCCTGCCGGCACCGAGGTCGCCGACGCCGAGATCCGCCTCATGCGGCGCGTGCTGCTGCGAGGCGAGGACCCCGAGACCGGCGAGGTGCTCGACCCCGGGCCGACGTCGGTGCGCGACCGCACCGTCCACGTCCGCACCGTGCTCAATTGCGAGAGCAGCGAGGGCGTCTGCGCGGCCTGCTACGGCCGTGCGCTCGCCGAGGGCGCGATGGTCCAGATCGGAGAGGCCGTCGGCATCGTCGCGGCGCAGTCCATCGGCGAGCCGGGCACCCAGCTCACCATGCGGACCTTCCACACCGGTGGGGTCGCTGGCGACGACATCACCCAGGGTCTGCCCCGTGTCGTCGAGCTGTTCGAGGCGCGCACCCCGAAGGGCAAGGCCGAGATCGCCGCGCACTCCGGCGTGGTCTCGCTCGAGGAGTCCGAGAAGGGTCTGCGCATCACCATCGAGGGTGACGACGACTCGACGACGGTCGTCGTGCCGCGCCGGGCGCGGTTGCGCGTCGAGGACGGCGACGAGGTCAGGGTGGGGCAGATGCTCACCGAGGGCTCGATCGACCCGCACGAGACGCTCGACATCCTCGGGGCGCGTGAGACCCAGCGCCTCCTCGTCAACGAGGTGCAGGAGGTCTACCGCTCCCAGGGCGTGTCGATCCACGACAAGCACATCGAGCTCATCGTCCGGCAGATGCTGCGTCGGGTGAGCATCGTCGAGCCGGGCGCGACGAGCTTCCTGCCCGGCGAGCTCGTCGAGCGGCAGCGCTTCGCCGAGGAGAACCGCAGGGCGCTCGACGAGGGTGGGCAGCCGGCCAACGGCCGCCAGGTGCTCATGGGCATCACGAAGGCCTCGTTGGCCACCGACTCGTGGTTGTCGGCCGCGTCATTCCAGGAGACGACGCGCGTGCTCACCGAGGCCGCGATCGAGGGCAAGTCCGACGCCCTCACCGGCCTCAAGGAGAACGTCATCATCGGCAAGCTCATCCCCGCGGGCACGGGGCTGCGCCACTACCGCAGCATCCGGCCGCTGCCGACGGAGATGCCCGAGCAGCTCGTCTCTGCCGACCTCCTCGAAGGCTTCGGCGACGGCAGCTACGACGACTACTACGAGGCCGACGAGGGCTGGACGATGGGCGAGGGCGGCTACTAGCCCTGCCCGGTCGCCCCGACGGCAAGGCTCCCGACGCGGGGGTGTGGAGGGATTCCGCGCCCCCGCGTCGTCGTGTGCGCAACGCGACGCGTCACGGTCTTCGGCGGCGCGCCTTCGCGACAGGGTGGCCGGGGGGCGCCTCGAGCCGGAACGACAAGCCCTCGGGCATGACCGTCCAGCCTTCGCCGTGGATGCGGTGGTGACAGGAGCCGCAGACGAGGGTGAGGTTCTCGAGGTCGGTGCCGCCGCCATCGCGCCACCATTGCACGTGGTGGATCTCACAGCGGGTGGCCGGGGCTTTGCACCCGATGCAGCTGCGGTCGCGGGCGAGGACGGCGGCGCGGAGACGCCGTGTCGGCTTGCGCTGCCGCCGTCCGACATTGAGGGTGCCGTCGGCCCGCCAGCGCAGCATCGTCACGTCGGCGTCGCAGGCGACGCGCTGGGCCATCGCCCGGCTGACTGCGCCGTAGCCGACGAGCTCTGGCGGCTCAGCATCGTCGCTGCCGGCGAGGGCTGCGCTCGAGGCGATGACGAGCAGGTGGGGGTGCCCGAGCGCCCGTAGCCGTGGGCCGCGCACCGCCCCGGCGCCGTCGCCGCTCGGCGCCCCCATGGTCTCCGGGGCCGGGGGCGCACCCGCGGCCCCGACGTCGGCCCCGTGGGGTGCGGGCCAGCCGAGGGTGCAGCGCGCCGCCTCGGCGAGGGCGTCGGCACGACGCTGGTCGGCGTTGCGGTCGTCCTCGGGGCCGTGGGGCTGGGCGAGATGGTCGAAGAGCGTGTGCAGCAGCGCGAGGCTGTGCGGGTCGAGGTCGCCGTGGAGCCGACCCATGCCGAGCGCGCCCGACGGGCCGGACAGCTGGACCCCGCGCTGGGCGTGGGCGCGGCCCTCGCGCTCCTCCTGGGAGGGATCGTCGCGCTCGGCCTCCCAGGCGCCGACCTGCTGGCGCAGCCCGCCGACGGTGGCGCCCGGTCCTTGCTCGGCGACGAGGTCGTCGAGTTCGGCGCGTGCGGCGGCCAGGGCCTCGGGGTTCTCGGCGAGGGTGGTGTCGGCAGCGAGGCGGGCCTCGGCATCGGTGGCGGTGCGCACATGCCGGGGGTCGAGTTCCCCGGCGGCGAGGCGTGCGCCCGTCTGCGGCAGGGACCGCAGCGAGACGGCCTCGGCCACCTCCCGACGCAGTCGCCCGTAGCTCGAGGCGCTGTGTGCGGCGAGGAGGCTCGCGGTGCTCGCGGCGCGGTAGCGCAGCCGGGTCTTGCGGGCCTCGAGCGCACCGATGCGGCGGAGTCGCTCGGCATCGATACGCCAGCTCGCCTGCTCCAGCGACCCGACCGAGGCGAGCAGCGCATCCTCGGGCATGCATCCGTCCGCAGCATCCGCGCCGCCGGCTTCGGGCTCCACGCGCTCCGCGGTCATCCGCGCGATGACGAGACCGAGGGCGTCGCAGAGCTCGGCAGCGCTGAGCTCGTCCAGGGCCGCTGCGAGGTCGCCGAGGGCAGGGCTCGGCGTCGGCGTGGCCGTCTCGGTCGAGGCGGTGCTCGTGGGCATGGATGCACCGTGCCACGCCCTTGCGCGCTGCGTGCCGGACGATCCACAGCCTCTGGGGCTCGCCGGCGTGGGATCATGGGGCTGGTTGACACCGTGGGGCACCGCGCGTAGGCTCTTTCGGGTGAGCGCCCGGGCGTGCCCGGGCGCGCTGTGTGTACGCCACCACCCGCTCGGAGGCGAAACCGGCGGCCGCTAGCCGCTGGTGCAGCGCGCTGGCGGAAACCGCCGCCGTTGTCAGGCCAACGAGCGACGCGACAACAACGACGCCGGCGCCGTCGCGCGCCGGGCCAAAGCGAAACGCCCGGGTCCGTGGATCGGTCGAAGCGGCCGCCGGCCCGAGCACGGTGCAGGACAGGGAGCCATGCCGACTATCCAGCAGCTCGTCCGCAAGGGGCGCAAGGCCCGGACGGAGAAGGCGACGACACCGGCGCTGAAGGGTTCGCCGCAGCGTCGCGGCGTCTGCACGCGCGTCTACACCACGACGCCGAAGAAGCCCAACTCCGCGCTTCGCAAGGTGGCCCGTGTGCGCCTGACCTCAGGCATCGAGGTCACCGCCTACATCCCGGGTGAGGGCCACAACCTCCAGGAGCACTCGATCGTGCTCGTGCGCGGTGGCCGAGTGAAGGACCTGCCGGGTGTCCGCTACAAGGTCGTCCGTGCGGCGCTCGACGCCGCGGCGGTGCGCGACCGCAAGCAGGCGCGGTCGAAGTACGGCGCGAAGAAGGAGGGCTAGGAGATGCCGCGCAAGGGCCCCGCTCCGTCGCGACCGACGCCGCCGGACTCGAAGTACGAGTCGGTGCTCGTCACCCAGCTCATCAACAAGATCATGCTCGACGGCAAGCGCTCCGTTGCCGAGGGCATCGTCTACGACGCCTTCGACCTCGTCGCCGAGCGCACCGGCGGCGATCCGCTGACGACCTTCAAGAAGGCGGTCGACAACATCCGCCCCGTCCTCGAGGTGAAGTCCCGCCGGGTCGGCGGCGCGACCTACCAGGTGCCGATCGAGGTGCGCCAGGGCCGCGGGACGACCCTCGCGCTGCGCTGGCTCACGACGTTCAGCCGTGGCCGCCGCGAGCACGCGATGGCCGAGCGCCTCGCGGGCGAGATCATGGACGCCGCGAACAACGCTGGCGCCTCGGTCAAGCGCCGGGACGACACCCACAAGATGGCCGAGGCCAACAAGGCCTTCGCCCACTACCGCTGGTAGGCCCCGCCACCCGGGCGCCGAGCTTCGGAAGGATCAGACCGTCATGCCGACGCGTGACCACCCACTGGCCATGACCCGCAACATCGGGATCATGGCGCACATCGACGCGGGCAAGACCACGACGACCGAGCGGATCCTCTACTACACCGGCCG
>SLNF01000056.1 GCA_007133145.1 Nitriliruptorales bacterium | reverse complement strand
TCATCGGCCGCTCGAAGGAGATCGAGCGGGTCATGCAGGTGCTGTCGCGCCGCACGAAGAACAACCCCGTGCTCATCGGCGAGCCCGGCGTCGGCAAGACCGCGATCGTCGAGGGCCTCGCGGCCAAGATCGTCTCCGGCGACATCCCCGAGACGCTGCGCGACAAGCAGCTCTACACCCTCGACCTCGGGGCGCTCGTCGCCGGCAGCCGCTACCGCGGCGACTTCGAGGAGCGCCTGAAGAAGGTCCTCAAGGAGATCACGACGCGCGGCGACATCATCCTCTTCATCGACGAGCTCCACACGCTCGTCGGGGCCGGGGCCGCCGAGGGCGCAATCGACGCGGCGAGCATCCTCAAGCCGATGCTCGCGCGCGGTGAGCTGCAGACCATCGGCGCGACGACGATCGACGAGTACCGCAAGCACCTCGAGAAGGACGCCGCCCTCGAGCGCCGCTTCCAGCCGATCCAGGTCGACGAGCCCTCGGTGGGCCACACCATCGAGATCCTCAAGGGCCTGCGTGACCGCTACGAGGCGCACCACCGGGTGACGATCACCGACAACGCCCTCGTCGCCGCCGGCAACCTCGCCGACCGCTACATCTCCGACCGCTTCCTGCCCGACAAGGCGATCGACCTCATCGACGAGGCCGGCAGCCGCCTGCGCATCCGACGGCTCACCGCGCCGCCGGACCTCCAGGACCTCGAGGACGAGGCCGCGAGCGTCCGGCAGCAGAAGGAGTCGGCGATCGACGACCAGGACTTCGAGAAGGCCGCGCAGCTGCGCGACAGCGAGAAGAAGCTCCTCGAGCGCAAGGCGGAGCGCGAGCGCGAGTGGAAGTCCGACGGCATGGACACCGTGCTCACCCTCGACGAGGAGGACGTCGCCGAGGTCCTGTCGAACTGGACGGGCATCCCGGTCTTCAAGCTCACCGAGGAGGAGACCCAGAAGCTCCTGCGCATGGAGGCCGAGCTGCACAAGCGGGTCGTCGGCCAGGAGGAAGCCATCCAGGCGGTGTCGAAGTCGATCCGACGGACGCGCTCGGGTCTGAAGGACCCCAAGCGCCCCGCCGGCTCGTTCATCTTCCTCGGGCCCTCCGGCGTCGGCAAGACCGAGCTCGCCAAGACCCTCGCGGAGTTCCTCTTCGGCGACGAGGAGGCCCTCGTCCACCTCGACATGTCGGAGTACATGGAGAAGCACACCGTGAGCCGGCTCGTCGGCTCGCCGCCGGGCTACGTCGGCTACGACGAGGGCGGGCAGCTCACCGAGGCGATCCGCCGCCGGCCCTTCTCCGTCGTGCTCTTCGACGAGGTGGAGAAGGCCCACCCCGACGTCTTCAACGCCCTGCTGCAGATCCTCGAGGATGGGCGCCTGACCGACGCCCAGGGCAAGACGGTGGACTTCAAGAACACCGTCATCATCATGACCTCGAACCTCGGGACGCGTGACCTCGGCAAGCAGGAGCTCGGCTTCGCCGCCTCCAACGAGGAGGTCGACACCTACAGGCGCATGAAGGAGCAGGTCGACGAGGAGCTCAAGCGCCACTTCCGGCCGGAGTTCCTCAACCGGATCGACGAGACGATCGTCTTCCACCAGCTCACGCGCGAGGAGGTCAAGTCGATCGTCGACCTCATGATGGCCAGGGTGCAGGAGCAGCTCAAGGCCAAGGACCTCGACATCGAGCTCACCGAGGACGCGAAGGTCTGGCTCGCCGAGAAGGGCTACGACCCGCAGCTGGGCGCCCGCCCGCTGCGCCGCACGATCCAGCGCTACGTCGAGGACGCGCTCTCGGAAAAGATCCTCTGGAACGAGTTCGAGGCCGGACAGCTCGTCGTCGTCGACGTGGGCGAGGACGACGAGATCGCCTTCCGCGGCGTCGACGCCCCGCCGGAGTCCCCCCCGGTGGAGCTCGCCGGCTCCGGCGGTGACGGCGGCAACAACGGCAGCTAGCCCCCACCCGCACGACGTCCGGCGGCGCGCCCCCCTCGGAGGGCGCGCCGCTCGTCGTTGGGGCCAGGGCGCCGGCCGTTCGACGGTGCCGGTGCGGGTGCAGGATCGTGCCGGCGGGGGTAAAGTCCGGCGTGCCGTTGCCGACGCTTCCCCGTACCCCTCTCGTCGGGGGCCGGCGCCAAGAGCCGGCTCCACCGGGCAACCGGTGAGGACGAGATGCGGGACACCGCGAGGGTGGCGCGTCAAGAGCGTCGCCCACGAGGAGGCCCGAGGCCCCCTCGTATCGGCACGCGGCTGACCCCCGGTCCCGGGGCGGTACCCACACCGCCGCGGGGCGCCAGGCGGGGAGGAGGATCGCTTGCCCACCGGGCGGGCCGATGATCCCCTCCCCGGCCCTCCGGCCGGCACCAGCCCTTCCGCCGTGACGTCCGCGCTGCGCGATGATGGGGGCATGGAGCTCACCGCCGAGGACCTGCGCAGCCTGCCGCGCACGGTGCGCAGGTGGTGGCCCCTCGCGCTCGCCGGTGTCGACGAGGCCGTGCTCGAGTCCCGTCGCGAAGGCCACGCGACGAGCCTCGCCGGCCTCGAGGCCCGCAGTCGGCGCCACGCCGAGGTGGTCGCTGCCGACGGCAAGGCGGCCGACCGCCACGCCGCTGCCGAAGCCGCGCTCGCCGACCTCGTGGCAGCCGCCGCGCTCCTGCGCGCCCTCGGGCTCGTGCCCACCGCCGGCCGTGGCCGCGTCGAGAGCGTCCACGTCGCACCGGCCGGCGGGGTGCCCAAGCCCCCCGTCGGGGCCGCGGCGGTCGGGCCCGCCGGCCTCGAGGGTGACCGCCAGGCCACCCCCCGCGCCCACGGCCGGCCCTGGCAGGCGGTCTCGTTGTGGTCGGCCGAGGTCATCGAGCGCTTCGCGGCCCAGGGCCACGGGCTGTTCCCCGGAGCGGCGGGCGAGAACCTCACCTTACGCGGGCTCGACTGGGCGGCCCTGCGCCCCGGGGTTCGCCTGCGCGTGGGCAGCGCCGGCGTCGAGCTCACGACGCCGTGCACGCCCTGCAAGGCCAACGCCCGGTGGTTCGCCGACGGTGACCCCGGTCGCATGGGCCACGACCGCGATCCGGCGTCGACGCGCTGGTACGCCCGTGTCGTGACCCCCGGTGCCGTCGCCGTCGGCGACGCCGCCCTCCTCGAGCCCTAGGATCGGCGTCGATGCGTCTCGTCGTCGCCCACTGCGCCGTCACCTACGAGGGACGGCTGAGCGCCTCGCTGCCGCCAGCGCGCCGGCTGCTCATGGTCAAGGCCGACGGCTGCGTCGCCGTGCACGCCGATGGCGGCGCCTACAAGCCGCTCAACTGGATGAACGCCCCGAACACCCTCGAGGAGCATGACGCGGGGTGGACGGTGCGCAACGCCAAGGGCGAGGTGCTCGACATCGCCATCGACGAGGTCCTCCTCGACGTGAGCCACGACCTCGGCGAGGACCCGGGGCTGTCGAAGGACGGCGTCGAGGCGCATCTGCAGGAGCTCCTCGCCGCCCACCCCGACGCGCTCGCCCCCGCCGGGGGGCTCACGCTCGTGCGCCGGGAGTACCCCACCGACATCGGCCCGGTCGACCTGCTGTGCCGTGACGCCGACGGCGCGACCGTCGCCGTCGAGATCAAGCGCCACGGGGAGATCGACGGGGTCGAGCAACTCGCGCGCTACCTCGAGCGCCTCGGGCGCGATCCGCTGCTCGCGCCCGTGCGCGGCATCCTCGCTGCCCAGCGCATCAAGCCCCAGGCCAAGGTCCTCGCCGGCGAGCGCGGCATCGCCTGCGTCGAGGTCGACTACGACGCCCTGCGCGGGCGCGCCTCCGACGACCTCACGCTCTTCTAGTCGGCCGCGGCCTCGACGGGGCGGGTGACGCGGTAGGAGGTGAAGAGCTCCCTGCCGTCGGTGAGCACCCGCGCGAGGGTGAGCTGGACCCGACGGTCGAGCCGCTCGACGATGCCGGGACCGTCGCCGCCGGCGAGCTGGGGAGCGATCGTCGTGCAGAGCTCGTCGACGAGGCCGCCGGCGAGGAGGTCGGCGTTGAGCGTCGGCCCTCCCTCGCACACGACATGGGTCAGCCCGCGGTCCTCGCGTAGGCGGCGCAGGCCCTCGGCGAGGTCGACGGTGTCGTCGCCGACGACGAGGACCTCGGCGACGTCGGCGAGCGCCCGCCGGCGCTCGGGCGGTGCGGCGGCGCAGGTGAGCACGATCGTCGGGGTGCGCGCCTCGGCGAAGAGGCGCGCCGTTGGCGCCAGCGCGGCGCTGCGGGTCACGACGACGATCGGCGCCGGCTCGGTCCGTCCGTCGGCCCGCCGGCGGATCGCGAGCGACGGGCGGACGCGGTGGGGGCCGTAGTCCTCGACCCTGGCGGTGCCTGCGCCGACGAGGATTGCGTCGGCGAGCGCGCGCAGCGCGACGAAGACCGCGAAGTCGCCCTCGCCGCCGAGGCCGCCTGAGACCCCCGCGACGTCGGTGGCCCGGCCGTCGACGGCCTGGACCATGCTCAGGCGCAGGTGCGGCGAGGCCGGGTCGTCGAGGCGGTAGGCGTCGTAGGGCGCGATCTCCTCGACGGCGTGCGGCCAGAGCTGACGCATGCTCCTCCCTTCCTCCTCGGCCGCCGCTCGGCCGCTGCTGTCGGCCTCTGGTTGCGCCGGACGCGGGCCGCTGCCAGCCTCCCCGCGGTGAGCGAGTGCGCAACCCCCGCGGTGGGACCCGGGCGCGACGCGTCCAGCGAGGAGGCGCGCACCGACGCGCTGCGCGCCGACCTCCTCGCATGGTACGGGGTCTCCGGCCGCGACCTTCCGTGGCGGCGCACCGGTGACCCCTACGCGATCCTCGTCAGCGAGGTCATGCTCCAGCAGACCCAGGTCGACCGGGTCGCGCGCGCCTGGCCGGCCTTCCTCGCCGCCTTCCCGACCGTCGAGGCCCTCGCGGAGGCCCCGCTCGCCGCAGTCGTGACCGCCTGGCAGGGGCTGGGCTACAACCGCCGGGCGGTGCGGCTGTCCGAGGCGGCGCGGTGCATCGTCGCAGAGCACGCCGGACGGGTGCCCGACGAGGTCGTCGCCCTGGAGCGTCTGCCCGGGGTCGGCGCCTACACCGCGCGCGCCGTCGCGGCCTTCGCCTTCGCCCGGCCGGCCGCGCCGGTCGACACCAACGTCGCGCGCGTGCTCGCCCGCGCGGTCGCCGGGGCTCCGCTGTCGGCGCGCAGCGCCCAGGCGCTCGCCGACGACCTCGTCCCGACCGCTCGGGCGGCGGCCTGGAGCCATGCCCTCATGGACCTCGGTAGCCTGCGCTGCACGTCGAGGGCACCGGACTGTCCGGCCTGCCCGCTCGCGGCCCGGTGCGTGTGGTACGCCACCGGCGGGCAGGATCCTGCGGCGGGTGGCGCCCACCGGTCGCGCTCGCAGGGCCCGTTCGAAGGCTCGGACCGCTGGTACCGCGGCCGGCTCGTCGACGGGCTCCGGCAGGGCGCGATGGCCTGGGCGGCGGTGGAGGAGCTCCTCACCGGCCTCGACGAGGCCGGTCGCCGCAGGGTCGTCGACGGCCTCGCCGCCGACGGCCTCGTGGCGGTCGGCGGCGAAGGGCTCACCTTGGCCGGTCACGAGGAGACGGAGGCGACGAGGGATGGCTGAGCCGACGGTCCCGACGGTCTCGCTGCGGGCGCTCGACCGCGCGCAGCGCCGTGCGCTCGCGCCGGCGGTGCTCGCGACGCTCAAGCGCGACGACGTCCCGACGCTCGCCGCCGGGGCGGCGTTCAAGATCTTCCTCGCGCTCTTCCCCGCGATGTTCGCCGCCGTGGCGATCTTCACCCTCGTCACGACCGGGCGTGACGTCCTGCGCCTGCTCGACGAGCTCGAGTTCCTCCCGCCGCTGCTGCGGGCGGAGCTCGCCGGGCCCCTCGAGCGCTTCGTCGAGGAGGCCGGGGGCGCCGAGCTCAGCGTCGCGATCGTCGGCATCGCCGCGGGGCTGTGGGCGGTGAGCTCGGCGGCGGTCACGCTCATGAAGGCGCTCTCGCGCATCAACGACCTCGAGGAGACGCGCTCCTTCGTCGCGATGCGCCTCGGTGCCCTCGCGATCACCCTCGCGCTCCTCCTCGGCCTCGTGACGATCGGCGTGCTCCTCGTCGCCGGTGGCCCGGTCCAGCGCGTGGTGCTCGACGCCGCCATCGGCGCCGAGGCCCCCGGTCGCGCCACCGCGGGGCTGCTGGCCACGCTCGCGCGCTACGTCGCGTCGATCCTCGTCCTCATCGTCGTGCTCGCGTTCGTCTTCTGGATCGGGCCCGATCGCCGACACCGGCGCCCGCCGTTCCAGTGGCTGACGCCGGGGGCGGTCCTCGGCGTGCTCGGGTGGCTCGCCGCCTCGGCGCTCTTCGGTCTCTACGTCCGCATCGCGGGGGTCAACCCCGTCTACGGCGCGCTCGGCGGCGTCATCGTCCTCATGCTCTGGCTCCAGCTCACGATGCTCGTCCTCCTCCTCGGCGCAGAGGTCAACGCCGAGGTCCGCCGCGCCCGCACCGGTGCGCTCCCCGGCGAGCCTGCGCTCGCCGCGCAGCCCCCGGCTGTCGCCGCCGCGGTGCCCCCACCCGGCGCGCTCGCGCCCGTCGCGGAGGAGGGCGAACTC
>SLNF01000355.1 GCA_007133145.1 Nitriliruptorales bacterium | reverse complement strand
GCTACGTCACCGCCTACGAGCGGCTGTCCGGCCGCCGCCTCGCCGAGGAGTAGCCGATGCCCCGCGTCCACATCGACGTCATGCTCAAGGACGAGATCCTCGACCCGCAGGGTCAGGCCGTCGAGCGCGCGCTGCCCCAGCTCGGCTACGAGGCCATCGAAGGGGTCCGCATCGGCAAGCACATCGAGCTCGACGTCGGCGAGGGCGTCGACGTCGCCGCCACCGTCGAGGGCATCGCCCACGAGCTCCTCGCCAACCCCGTCATCGAGCGCTACACCTGGCGGCTCGCCGAGGAGGCCTGAGCCGGGCGTGGCCGCGCCCCGAGGTCGGCGGCTGCGGCGGTCCCGCCGCGAGGCCGGGCCGCGCGACCCCTACGAGGGCCTGCCCGTCGACGAGCTCGATGAGCCGCTCCTGCCGCGCTGGTTCGTCCTCACCCTCCTCGTGAGCGTGCCCGTCGCCCTCGTGCTCTTCGTCGTCGCGTTCTTCGGCCTCGGCCGCGGGGAGGTCGCCCCGCCAGAGCGCCGACCGCCACCGGCGGGGACGCTCTCGGCCGACGTCGGCGAGGTCACCGCCGGCGAGCGCGAGCCGGTCGCCCACGACGGCGCCTGCCCGGAGGCCTCCCGCTTCGCCCTCGCCGGCGCCGAGGCCGACCGCGCGACGCTCGCCGATGCCCTCGACGCGCTCTGCCCCCTCGAGGTCGCCACCCCCGCGCTCGACGACCTCGCCGGGAGCGGTCGCACGACGGTGCGCTTCGCCGGCTTCGAGGCCGCCGGCGTCGAGGTCGCCAGCGACGATGCCGTCGTCATGCTCAACGCGCGCCTCGCCGAGCGGCCCGCCGCCGAGCTCGCGCCCCTGCTCGCCTACGAGGCGCGCCTCGTCACCGCCGACCGCCTCGACGCCCGCGCCGTCGTCGACGCCCGCTCGCTCGAGGCTGCGGTCTGCGACGAGCTGCTCGCCGAGCCCACCCGCGGCTGCGAGGACGCCCGGGCGATCCTCGGCCTCGACGACCCGATCACGACCCTGCGCGAGGTGGGCTTCGACTAGGACCCCGGCACATCGAGGCTCAAGAGTCGACGCGGGGAACCGATGTCGAGGGAAATGGGGTCTGACCGAGGGTCGAGCGAGCGAGGGTTCTCGTTCAAGGCGCTGCGCTGGCGCTTCCTCCTCATCGCGCTGGGCACGATGCTGCTCATCGCCTTCATGTCCCTCGTCGCCTCCGTCGTCGTCGGGGAGAGGAGCGAGGAGCTCGAAGCCGCGACGCTGGCGGTGAAGACGACGGAGCGCCAGCGAATGCTGACGCAACGGATCGCGCTCGGGGCCAGCGAGCTCGGGGAGGAGACGTCGGCGAGCCGGCGTCAGTTGACGCGTCACGACCTGCAGGCCCAACTCGAGCTCTTCGAGGAGCAGCACCGCGCGTTGCGGGACGGTCGCGACGGCCTCGCGGCGCCCGCCACGATGTCGCCCGCGGTCGCGCGACTCTTCGACGCCGGCGCTTCCCGGCTCGACGCGAGGGCGGCGGAGTTCGTCGAGCAGGGCGAGGCGGTGCTCACGCTCGACGATGCGGACCTGCGGCCGGGCGCCCCGGCGATCACCCGGCTCGTCGACAATGCGCGCAACGACCTGCTCGGCCACCTCAACCTCCTCGCGGCCGAGTACGAGCGCGTCGTCGACCAGCGCCTCGCCTCGCTGCAGGTGGCGACCCTCAGCTCGGTCGGGGCCGTGGGGCTGCTCACCTTCGCGTGGTTCCTCGTGGGCGCCGCGCCGATGTGGGTGCGCCTGCGCAAGGAGTACGCCGGGATGGTCGCCGCCGAGCAGGACGCACGGGCGCACTCGGAGCGCCACCGCCTCGCGGGCGAGATCGCCGAGGCCGTCGAGATGGCCGAAGACGAGCCCTCGCTCGTGCGCACCGCCGAGCGCGTCCTCTCCGCGATCGACGAGGGCGAGCCCGCGGAGCTGCGCCTCGCCGACTCGAGCCGCAGCCACCTCGAGCTCGCCGCTTTCACGCCCGCGCGCGAGCCGCCCGGCTGCGGGGTCACGTCACCGTCGCAGTGTCGTGCGGTGCACCAGGGCCGCGCCATCGTCTTCGCCTCGAGCACGGAGATGGCGGTGTGCCCCTACCTCGGCGAGCGCCCAGGGGGTCCCATCTCCGCGGTGTGCGTGCCCGTCGGCTACGCCGGCCGGGCGGTGGGGGTCATCCACGCCGTCGGCGTCGAGGGTCGGGTGCCCGCGAGCAAGGTCACCCTCGAGCAGCTGGCCGCGAACCTCGGCTTGCGCCTGGGCATGCTCCGGGCCCTCGACGCCGCGCAGGTCGAGGCCAGCACCGACGCGCTGACGGGGCTGGCGAACCGCCGCAGCGCCAGTGAGCGGATCCGGGAGATGCTCGGCCGCGGGGAGAGGCTCGCCCTCGGCATGCTCGACCTCGACCACTTCAAGCACCTCAACGATGCGTTCGGCCACGCCGCCGGGGACCAGGCGCTGCGCCGGTTCGCGACCGTCCTTGCGAGCGAGGTGCGTGACGGCGACGTCACAGGCCGCCACGGTGGGGAGGAGTTCGTGGTCGCGCTGCCGGGCCTGAGCCGCGGCGAGGCCGTGCCGGTCCTCAACCGCCTCCGCGAGGTCCTGAAGCGGGTGACGCTCGAAGCTGGCTGCCCCGCGATGACGGTGAGCGCAGGCGTGGCCGACACCTCCCAGGCCACCGACCTCGAGGAGCTGCTCCGCCTCGCCGACGAGGCCCTGCTCGAGGCCAAGGAACGGGGACGCGATCAGGTCGTCGCCAGTGGCCCCGGCGCCACGAGGGCCCGGGCCCTACCGGACCGGATGGGCGCGGAGGAACCCGGGACGGCCGGCCGCTAGGATCACCCCATGCGCATCGGTGTCGTGCAGTTCCCCGGCTCCTGCGACGAGCGCGACGCGGTGCGTGCGCTGCGGCTGCTCGGCGCCGAGCCCGTGCTGCTATGGCACCGCGAAGCCGACCTCGCCGGCGTCGAGGCGGTCGTGCTGCCCGGCGGGTTCACCTACGGCGACTACCTGCGCACCGGTGCGATCGCGCGCTTCGCCCCGGTGATGGGCGCCGTCGCGGACTTCGCCGGGCGCGGCGGGCCGGTGCTCGGGATCTGCAACGGCTTCCAGGTGCTCTGCGAGGCGGGGTTGCTGCCGGGCGCGCTGACCCGCAACGCCGGGCTGCGCTTCGTCCACCGCGCCCAGCACCTGCGGGTCGAGACGCCGGGGGCGTGGTGCGCCGCGCCAGCCGGCAGCGTCCTCGAGATCCCCGTCAAGCACGGCGAGGGCCGCTACGTCGTCGACGACCCCGACGCGCTCGCCGACGCCGGGCAGGTCCTCGTGCGCTACTGCCAGCCCGACGGCACCGTCGAGCCGAGTGCCAACCCCAACGGCTCGCTCGGCAACATCGCCGGGGTCACCAACGCCGCCGGCAACGTCGCCGGGCTCATGCCCCACCCCGAGCACGCCGTCGAGGCCCTGCTCGGCTCCACCGACGGTGGGGCGATCCTCGGGGCGGTCCTCGCCCGCGTCTCCGCCTGAACGTCGGCTTTCCCGGAGAATCGCCATCGGCCAAGAAGGGCACGTCTGGAGCGTGCGCCTTCACGGCATGACGTGAACAAGATCCTGTACAGATCGTGCTGAGGAGAGGGTCATGCCGGAGACGGTCAGCGACACCCGCGCGCGTCTCACCGGCCATGTGGCGCGCTTCCGCGAGGAGGGGATCGAGGCTGAGCCGGTGATCTTCGGTGAACGCCGTAAGCCCCAGGCGGCGCTGCTGCCGTACGAGACCTTCCAGCTCCTGCTCGATGTCGCCGAGGACGTCGTGATCGCCGAGCGGATCCGACGGCGCGACGCCGCGGACTCGGGCAACAGGACGACGCTCGAGGAGCTCGCCGCGGAGTTCGGCGTCGATCTCGACGAGCTGTGAGCCGCGGTGGGGCGCCACGAACCGCGCGGAGGCTTCTCGCCCGTCCGGTTCCTCGATGAGGCCGCGGATGACCTGCGATCGCTCGCGGAGGCATCCAGGCCGTTGTTCCTCGAGGCGATGAGGCTGCTGCGGCGCTTGGACCGAGGGGACCTCGCCCCGGTGCCCCTGCATGACGTCGCCAAGACCGGGGACCTCGGCGGCTGCGGCAAGATCGTCCCCGCCGTTGAGGGGGAGCCGGAGTACCGCATCGTCGTGCGCGAGGTGGGCGGCAACGTCGACGTCGTCGACGTCATCGCGGTCGAGGACCGGCTCGAGGACCTGCCTTGCCTCTTGGCGGGCCTGCGGCTGCACCGGATCGACGACCCCGTCCGCCGCTCGGACGCCCAACGGCGCGTGGCCCGCATCCGGCGCAGCCTTCGCGCATGACCACGGCGGTGCCGCGTCAGCCGGTCCCGGACGCGCGTCGGAGGTGGATGCTTGGGCGCGGTCAGCCGGCGAGCGGGTCGCAGCCGGTCGCGCGCAGCTCCTCGAGGGTGCCGACGGCGCGCACCCGGCCGCCGTCGAGCACGACGATCTGGTCGGCGCGCTCGAGCGCCCCGGCGCGGTGGCTCACCGCGAGCACTGTCGCGCGGCCCTCGTCGGCGATGCGGCTCCAGACCTCTCGCTCGGTGGCGGCGTCGAGGGCGCTGGAGAGGTCGTCGAGGACGAGCAGCGCCGGGGCGGCGACGAGCGCGCGTCCGGTCGCGGCGCGCTGGAGCTGCCCGCCCGACAGCCGCACCCCACGCGGGCCGAGGAGGGTGTCGAGGCCCTCCTGCATCGTCGCGAGGTCCTCGGTGAAGGCCGCGCCGTGCAGCGCCGCCCCGAGCGAGGCCTCGCTCGTGGCGAGCCCGACGGTGAGGTTCTCCCGCAGCGTCGCGCTGAACAGCCGCGGGACCTGCGGGACGTAGGCGCAGCGTGGCGGCGTCATGTGCGCGGCGAGGTCGTCGACCTCCTCGCCGTTCCAGCGCACGACCCCGGCGGTGGCCCCGGCGAGCCCGAGCAGGGCCCGCACGAGGCTCGACTTGCCGCTGCCGACCGCACCGCAGAGCACGGTGAACGAGCCGGGCGCGAGCCGCAGGTCGACGTCGGCCACGCGCCCGTCGGCGGTGCCGAAGCCGTCGAGGGCGACCTCGGCGGGTGCCGGCCGCGGTGGCCGGGCGCGCGGCGCGGGCGGACTGCCGTCGAGGCGCACCCGCTGGGGGGCCACCGCAGCGCGCGCGTCGGCGCCGGGCAGCAGGGCCCCCATGCGGGTCGCGGAGACCTGGGCGTGGCGCAGCCGCGCGAGCAGCAGCCCACCGACGTGGGGCAGCATCGCGAGGCTCGTGAGGTAGCTCGTGAACAGCGCGAGGTCGCCGACGGTGAACGTGCCCTCGCGCATCGACGAGGCCGCGAGCAGGAGCACGAGGCCGATCGCGAGGTCGACGCTCGAGCCGCTGAAGGCCTCGACGGCCTCGCCGAGCACGCGGTCGGCCACGGCGGTGCGGCGACGCCGGGCGTTGAGCGCGCGCAGGCGCGCCACGGCGTGCTCCTCGGCGCCGGCGACCTTGAGGGCGAGCACCGAGGCGTAGGCGCTGCCGAGGAAGCCGGTGACCGCCGCGGTGGCCTCGCGGTCGCGGCGGCGCACCCGGCGGATCCGCTCGGCGAGCACGCCGGTGACCACGGTCACGAGCGTGAGCGGCAGCACGACGACGAGGGCGAGCACGGCGTCGACCCGCGCCATGACCGCGAGCGCGATCCCTGCGAAGAGCGCGACGCCGACGAGGTCGATCCAGAGGTCGACGAAGCGCAGCAGGTCGTCGACGTCGTCGCGGAACACCGGGATGGCCTCCGGCGCCGAGCGCACCGGCGCGCCCTGGGCGCGCCGACGGCTCGCGAGCTGGGCGCGCAGGAGGTTGGCCCGCAGCAGCGTCTCGAGCCGCACCCACCAGCCGGTGAAGACGACGATGCCGCCGAGGAAGACGACGAGGCGGGTGGCCTCGACGGCGGCGAGCAGCGCGAGCAGCGTGGGCACGTCGAGACCGGCGGGGCCCCGCCCGGCGATGGTGTCGAAGACCGCCTGCAGCAGCAGGCCCACCGCGGCGGGCAGGGCGAAGAACACCGTCCACAGCGCCGCGCCCGCGCCGAAGCGCCCCGGGCGACGGCGCACGATCGCCGCGCCGATCCTCCAGGTCGGCGGCGTGGCGCTCATCGCTCGGTCCTCCCCGCGCCCTCGGTCTCGAGGGCGAGCAGCCGGTGGAAGCGGCTCGCGGGATCGGCGGCGAGCGCCACGCGGTCGCCCTGCTCGACGACCCGCCCCGCCTCGAGCACGACGATGCGGTCGGCGCGCTCGACGGCGCGCAGCCGGTGGGCGATGACGAGCGTGGTGCGTCCGGCGAGCAGGCGGTCGAGGGCGACCTCGAGGCGCGCTGCGGTCGCAGGGTCGGCGCGCGAGGACGCCTCGTCGAGCACGACGAGGCCGGGGTCGCGCAGGAAGGCGCGCGCGAGGCCGAGCAGCTGCGCCTCGCCGGCAGACAGCCCGTGCGGCGGGGTGAGCACGGTGTCGAGCCCGTCGGGCAGCCCGGCGAGCCACGGCCCGAGCCCGACCTCGTCGATCACGGCGCGCAGCCGGGCGTCGTCGGCCGGCGCGCTGCCGAGCACGGTGAGGTTGTCGCGCACCG
>SLNF01000142.1 GCA_007133145.1 Nitriliruptorales bacterium | reverse complement strand
GGCCTGCTCGGCGACGGCCTCGACGGTCAGCGTCGCGGGATCGCCACCGCAGGCCTCGACGAGGGTCGACCCCACGCCCTGCCAGACGACGCGCGCCGCCGCGGCGACGATCGCGGGGGCCGAGGCGACGGTCTCGACGCAGCCGCGCGCGCCGCAGCCGCAGCGCACCCCCGCGGGGTCGACGACCTGGTGGCCGATCTCACCACCGCGCTCGTGCGCGCCGAGGTGCAGCCGCCCGGCCGAGGCCACCCCGCCTCCGACCCCGGTGCCGAGGGTGAGGGCCACGAGGCTGCGGCAGCCGCGTCCTGCGCCGAGCCGCAGCTCGGCGAGGGTGAAGGCGCGTGCGTCGTTGCACAAGGCGACGGGGACGCCGGCGGCCGCGCGGAGCCGCGGGCCGAGCGGGAAGCCCCGCCAGGCGCCGGGCACGTTCGGCAGCAGCGTCGTCGTCCCGTCCGGCTCGTAGAGCCCGGGTACCCCGACGCCGAGGGCCTCGACGACTCCGACCGCCTCGGCGAGGTCCACCATCGCCGCGAGGACGGCCTCGGCGCCGTCGTGGGGGGTGGGCAGCGACCCCTCCGCGGCGGGCTCGCCGTCCTCGAGGAGGACCCACTTCATCGCCGTCCCCCCGAGGTCGATGCCGAGCGATCGTGCCACGTCCCGCTACCTCCCTCCTGCCGAAGGAGCCGTCACCGATCGAAACTCTAGATGTCTAGATAGGCGAGTCTACGGGGTGCATGCCCTGCTGCCAAGCCCCTCGCCGGGGAGCGCGCGCCGGGGGTGGTGGAGGCCCAGGCCGGCGGGCGGCGGGGCTGGGTCGGGTCCCCTTGACCGCGGTGTCGCGCCTGTCTAGCATCGACCTCCTAGCTGTCTAGATGGATAGACACTACGCAGGAGAGGTACGCCGCAGGATGGAGCGGCCAACGGATCGACCGGGCCGCTGGAGGGCGAGAGGAGAGCCGATGCCCAAACAGAAGCCGAGCGTATGGTGGCTGCTCGCGATGCTCGCGGCGATCGCGATGCTCGTGGCGGCCTGCGCCGAGGAGGAGGACGTCGTCGACGACGAGGTCGACGACGAGCCCGTCGAGGACGTCGAGGAGGAGGACCCCGACGAGGAGGAGCCCGAGGAGGAGGCCGTCGAGGACGTCGAGGGCGACTTTGTCATCGGCGTGAGCAACACCCTTGTCGGCAACCAGTGGCGTGAGCAGATGGTCTGCTCCATCCAGGCCGAATCGCTGGCCAGCGGCATGGTCTCCGACGTCGTGCTCGCCAACCGCGACACCGACGCCAGTGGGCAGATCGCCGACATCGAGGGCCTCATCGGCCAAGGGGTCGACGCGATCATCGTCAACCCGCACGACCGCACCGCCCTCGACGACGTCATCGCCGCCGCCGACGAGCAAGGCATCATCGTCATCAGCGTCGACCAGGCCGTGACCGCCGAGCAGGCCTACAACGTGACGAACGACCAGGTGGCCTACGGCGAGCTCGGGGGCCGGTGGCTCTTCGAGCAACTCGACGGCGAGGGCAACGTCGCCTACATGCGTGGCGGCGACGGCGCGCCCGCCGACCAGGACCGCGACGAGGGCTTCCAGGCCGCCCTCGCCGACTTCCCCGACATCGAGATCATCAGCGAGGTCTTCACGGGATGGGACCCCTCGACGGGAGCCTCCCAGGCCCTCGACATCATCACCACCGAGGACGTCGACGGCATCTGGACCTCCGGCATCGACTACCCGGTCGTCGAGCAGTTCGAGGCCGCCGGCGAGGACTTCGTGCCCGTCGTGGGCGCGGACAACAACGGGTTCATCGAGCAGCTCATCGAGCTCGCCGACGACGGCCTGACCGGCGCGGTCGTGACGAACCCGCCGCCGGTGGGCGGCGTGGCCACGGCCATCGCCATCGACCTGCTGACCGGCCGGGAGGACCACCCGCAGGACACGATCCTGACCCCGGAGGTCTACGACAACATCGACGACATGGCCGCCCTCGAGGACCTCTACCTGCCGGACCTCCCGCAGGGCTTCGTCGCGACGATGGAGTTCGAGGGCTACACGACCTACACCCAGGAGCAGGTGCTGGAGTGCGAGGGCCCCTAGACTCCCGCACTTCGTCCAACCGACGGTGACGGTCCGGGGGTCCGGGCGGAGCGATTCGCCCGGACCCCCTCTTTGCCAGGAGTCACGATGAGCGAGGCGGCACCGCAGGCCGATCTCCTGCGAACCGAGGAGGTGGCGAAGCGCTACGGCAGCGTCGTCGCCCTGCGCTCGGCGAGCCTCGCGGTCGCGCCCGGTGAGATCCACGCCCTGCTCGGGGCCAACGGGGCGGGCAAGTCCACCCTCGTGAAGATCCTCGCCGGCGTCGTCGGCGCCGACGCCGGCAAGGTGGCGGTCCACGGTGCGCCCGTCGAGCTGCGCCGTCCCCTCGACGCGCTCGGGGCCGGCCTCGGGACGGTCTTCCAGGACCCCGCGCTCGTGCCGGACCTCAGCGTCGAGCAGAACTTTCGGCTCACCGGCGTGCCAGCCGAGCGGGTCCTCGGTTGGCTCGCGCGCATGGAGGTCGAGGTCCCCGACCTCGACAGGCTCGTCAAGCACCTCCCGCTGCCGATCCTGCGACTGCTCGACCTCGCGCGCGCCCTCGCCCACGAGCCCGAGCTGCTCATGCTCGACGAGATCACCGCGGCGCTGCCCGGCGACTACGTCGAGACGGTCTTCGGCGTCATGCGGGAGTGGCGGGCCGAGGGTCGCTCGGTGCTCTTCATCACCCACCGGCTCGGCGAGGTCCTCGAGGTCTGCGACCGCGCGACGGTGCTGCGTGACGGCGCCGACGTGGCCACCCTCACCCCGTCGGAGGGCGACGAGCACACCCTCGTCGAGGCGATGCTCGGCGAGGGCGCGCCGACGCGCACGCAGGGCGCGCGCGAGCCGGATCCCGAGGCGCGGGGCCCGGTCGTCCTCGAGGCGCGCGAGCTCGCCGCGCGCGACGTGCTCAAGGGCTGCTCGCTCGAGCTGCGCGCCGGCGAGATCCTCGGCGTCGTCGGGCTCGAGGGCCAGGGTCAGGAGCGCCTCTTCGACGTGCTCTCCGGCGATCGACCCTTCGACGGCGGGGAGCTGCGCGTCGAGGGCCAGCGGGTCAAGCCGCGCTCGCCCTTCGACATGATCCGCCGCGGGGTGGTGCTCGTGCCCGCCGACCGGCTCCACGCGCTGCTGCCGCAGCGCTCGCTGCGGGAGAACCTCGCCTCGGCCCTCTACAACCGCGTGCGGCGCTGGCTGACCCCGGTACGCGGCGAGCGCAGCGCGGTGGCGCAGACCGTCGAGCGCCTCGAGATCGACACACGCGCGCAGCGGCAGGTGCGGCGACTCTCCGGCGGCAACCAGCAGAAGGTCGCCGTCGGCCGGTGGCTCGCCGCGGGGTTCCGCACGCTGCTGTGCTTCGACCCCACCCGCGGCATCGACATCGGCACGAAGGAGCAGCTCTACCGCCTGCTGCGCGAGCTCGCCGACGACGGGGCGGCGATCCTCTACTACGCCAGCGAGTTCACCGAGGCCCCGGTGATCTGCGACCGCATCCTCGTGGTCTACGACGGCGCGGTCATCGCCGAGCTCGATCCCGCCGAGGCCGACGAGGCGACCCTGCTCAACGCCGCCCACGGGCTCGAGGAGCACGCCACGTGACGACCGCGACCGACGAGCGGGCCACCTCCCCGGCGACGACGCCCGGGGCGCGACTGCAGCGCTGGCTGCGCCGCCACGGCTGGACGATCGGTGTCTGGCTCCTGCTGCTGGCCTTCATCCTCTGGTACGCGACGCTCATCCCCGCGTTCGGGGAGTTCCAGATCGCCTCGATCGCCCGCAACAGCCTGCCGACGGTCTACCTTGCGCTGGCGCAGTCGGTCGTGGTCATCGCCGGGGGCATCGACCTCGGCATCGGCGCGCTCATGGTCCTCGCGAACTCCGCCTCCGCGCTGCTCATGGAGGACCAGAGCTTCGCGATGACCCTCGTCATCGCCGTCGGCGTCGTGCTCGGCGCCGCCTTCCTCAACGCCCTCGTCGGCCTCGTCATCGCCGTCTCCGAGATCCCCGACGTCGTCGTGACCCTCGGCATGCTCTTCGTCTACTCGGGCCTCGCGCTGCTCGTGCTGCCCTCACCCGGTGGCGGCACGAGCCCGGGCCTGCGCTTCCTGTTCACCGGCTCCGAGACCGGGGTCGGGACGAACTACTGGATGCCGATCCTCATGCTCGCGCTGCCCACCGCGCTGCTGGCCTGGTGGATGACCCGCAGCCGCCGCGGGCTGTCGCTCTACGCCATCGGCAGCGACCTCGGCGCGGCCTACCTCTCAGGGGTGAGCATCCGCCGCGCCAAGGTCGTCTCCTACGCGGTGGCCGGGGGCTTCGCCGGACTCGCCGGCATCGCGCTGACGACGCTGGCCAACTCCGGTGACCCGCGGTTCATCAACGCGCTCAACGCGCTGCTCGCGAGCCTCGCAGCCGTCGTGCTCGGAGGGATCGTCCTCGGCGGCGGCGTCGGCTCGGTCGTCGGGGCGGTGGCCGCCGGCATCATCCTCTTCACCCTGAACCCCATCCTCACCGCGATGGGCATCGATCCCAACACCACCCAGGTCGTCCGCGGCGTGCTCATCGTCCTCGTGATGATGGTCGCCGGGCTCCTGGAGTGGCGCCGCCGGAGGGCCGAATGAGCGTCGACAGCGAGCCGCAGGCCCCGCAGCAGGCCGAGCAGGGTGACGCCGGTGCGGCCTTCGGCGTCACCGCGCGCCTGCGGCTCCTCATCGCCGAGCGGCCCATCCTCGTCCTCCTCGTCGTGCTCGCGCTGCTCATCGCCCTCACCGGCGCGATCGAACCGCGCTACCTCAGCCTGCGGGGGCTGCGCAACACCCTCCTGCTCGCCGCGCCGATGGGGATCATGGCCGCCGGGCAGACGGTGCTCATGCTCACCCGCGGCATCGACCTCTCGGTGGCGATGGTCGCCACCGCGGCGGCCTACGTCGTCGGGTTCCAGGCCGGGGCGGGGGTCGGGACCGCTCTCCTGCTCGGCCTGCTCACCGGCGCGGCGCTGGGGGCGGTCAACGGCATCGGCGTGGGCGTGTTCCGGGTCCACCCGCTCATCATGACCCTCGCGATGTCCTCCATCCTCCTCGGGCTCTTCAGCCAGTGGGCGCAGACCGTCCTCCTCGGCGCCACGTCCGTCGACCCGTTCGTCCGCCTGCTCGGTGCGGGGGCCTTCCTCGGCAACCTCCTGCCCTACAACACGCTCGTGTGGGCCGGCGTCGCCGTCGTGCTCATCGTCGGGCTGCGCTCGAGCGGCCTCGGCCGGATGATCTACGCGCTCGGCGACAACCCGGTGGCGACGCGGCTCGCAGGGGTCCGCGAGTGGCAGGTCCTCATCGTCGTCTACGCCCTCAGCGGCTTCTTCGCCGCGCTCGCCGGCGTCCTCATCGCAGGGCAGACCGGCGCGGTCGACCTCCGCCTCGCCCAGGAGTTCCTCCTGCCGTCGATCGCCGCAGCGGTCATCGGGGGAACGTCGCTGTTCGGGGGGATGGGGTCCTACAGCGGCACGATCCTCGGGGCGCTCATCCTCAGCGTGCTCAACACGATGATGGTCTTCCTCAACGCCCCCCAGGCCCTGCGGCAGGTGGTCTTCGGGGGCATCGTCATCGCGCTCGCCTGGCTCTACGCCGCCGCGACGAGGGACCGATGAGCGTGCGCGCGCAGGCGATGCGGGGACTTGCCGGGCGACGCCCGCGGGGTAGACTCCAACCTATCTAGACATCTATATGGCAAGTACGTCCACGGGGCGCAGCGCCCTGGGAGGGAGACCGCGATGAGCGCAGCCGACGCGCAGCCCACCGTCGCCGACGTCACCTACGCCGAACTCGCGGCGATGATCGACCACTCGCTCCTCAAGCCCGAGCTCACCGTCGCGGAGGTGCTCGACGGCTGCGCCCTCGCGGCCCGCTACGAGGTCGTCTCGGTGTGCGTGCGACCGGCCGACGTGCCCCGCGGTGTCGAGGCGCTCGCGGGCTCGGCGGTCGAGGTCGGCACGGTCGTGGGCTTCCCCCACGGCGCCAACGCCACCGCGACGAAGGTCGCCGAGGCCGAGCGCGCGCTCGCCGACGGCGCCACCGAGCTCGACATGGTCTGCAACATCGGACTGCTGCGCTCGGGTGAGGGCGGTGCGGTCGAGGCCGACATCGCTGCGGTCGTCGACGTCGCCCACGAGGCCGGCGCCATCGTGAAGGTCATCCTCGAGAACGCCTACCTCGACGACGGACAGAAGCGCCTCGGCTGCCGCCTCGTCGAGGCGGCCGGCGCCGACTTCGTGAAGACCTCGACGGGCTTCGCCCCGAGCGGGGCGACCCACGACGACCTGCGGCTCATGCGCGAGTCGGTGGGCCCGCAGGTGGGGGTCAAGGCCGCCGGGGGCATCCGCACCCTCGACGCCCTGCTCGCGGTCATCCCGTTGGGCGTGGGTCGTGTCGGGGCGACGGCGACCGCGGCGATCCTCGACGAGTACGTCGCGCGCACCCACGGCTAGCCCCGCCGCGGCGCGCGAGCCAGCACGAGGGGAGGGAGGGGTCATGCCCTTGAAGGAGATCACCGCAGGCATCGTCGGCGTCGGTTTCATCGGCGTTG
>SLNF01000114.1 GCA_007133145.1 Nitriliruptorales bacterium | reverse complement strand
TGGATCGAGGAGAAGCTCGCGCGCACCGACGACCTCACCCGCGCCCCCGGTGACGAGTGGCGCGTCGTCGTCGGAGCCTCCCTCGGCGTCGGCCGGACACTGCTCGACGAGCTCGGCCGTCTGCCCGTCTTCGGGGTGCGCGGCACCGAGGACACCGTGCTCGGCTACCGGCTCCACACCCGCGGGGCCCTGCTCGTCTGCGACCGGCAGGCGCAGAGCTGGCATCAGGGGCCCCGCTCGCTCGACGACCCGGCGAGGAAGGCCGCCGTCCTCGCCGAGCGGGCCCCGCTGCTCGCCAACGAGCTGCCCGTGCCGTGGCACCGCCCGGACCGGCCCGGCCACTCATGGAGGGTGCCCAGCGTCGCGGTGACCGTGCCGGTGGACGAGGCCACCGACCCCGACGCGGCGGTGCGCGCGGTCACCGCCGTGCTCGCTGGGTCGTTCAGCGACCTCGTCATCGCCGTGGCGGGGCCGCCGGAGACCCCCGCGCGCCGCTGGGTCGAGGCGTGGTTCCCCGCGGACCCGCGTGTGCTCGCCGTCGACGACGCGGCCTCCTTCGACGCCCTGCACCGCTTCGCCCCGATCCGGGTCATCCTGCCGCCGCACGCCGTCGTCGGGCCGTCGACGATCGGCCGGATCGTCGACGCCCTCGCCCGCCACGAGTTCGGGACGCTCCACCTCACCGTGCCCGGCCACCGTCCACGCGAGGGTCTCGTCGAGGCGACGACGACGCGCGCGAGCCGCCGCGCCGCGCGCCTCGCCCCCGAGCCCGACCGCGCCGCGACGCTGCGTGGGGAGCTCTTCGGCGAGCGTTGGGAGGCCGGCGAGGCCTACGGGCTCGCGCCCTCCGGGGAGGCCGCGGCAGTCGCCGACGCCTGGGCGGGCGCCTACGCCGGGTGGGGGGCCAACGACCTCGCCCGTCGGCTCTCCGACGTCGAGGCCGACCTCGCGAGCCTGCGGGGGCGCCGAGTCGTCGCCGTCGCCAACGCCGCCGGCGGGCTACGCCACGCACGCACCCCCCGCGAGCTCCTCGCCGTCCTGCGCCGCGTGGCCGGCGCGATGCTCGGTCGCCACCGCCCAGCGACCTGACTCCGACTTGGCCGACGGGTCGTCCTTGACCCGGGGCCGCGCACGTCGGATCGTGACAGCACAGGGCGGCTGCGCCGCCTCGGCTGCCAACGTCGGGGGCCCGCCGATGCGCACGAGGGTGAGGGACCGCGCCGGTGGGTCCGCGACGAGCGGTGCGTCGGCGCTGACGGGGACCACACGGCTGCTCGCCCTCGCAGCCCGGCGCGACCGGATCCTCCTGCCGGTCTGGGTCGTCGCCCTCGCCCTCGTCGTCCTCGCGAGCGTCGCGGCCATCGCGGGCCTCTACGGCACCGAGGTCGAACGGGTCCAGTACGCGGTGGCCGTCGCGCCGAGCGTCATCGCCCGCGCCTTCGAGGGACCGATCTTCGGCACGTCGCTCGGTGCGATCCTCATGACCGAGACCTTCGGCATGCTCGCGGTGCTCGTCGGGATCATGAGCGCCCAGGCCGTCGTGCGGCACACCCGCCTCGAGGAGGAGCGCGGCCGCGCCGAGCTCGTCGGGGCCACCGTCGTGGGGCGCCATGCCCCGCTGAGCGCCGCGCTGCTGCTCGCCGCCGTGGCCAACGTCGCGGTCGGGGCCGCGACCTCCCTCGTCATGCTCGCCTACGGGTTGCCCGCGGCCGGGGCGCTGCTCGCCGGCGGGCTGCTCGCCGGCGTGGGCGCGAGCTTCGCGGGCGTCGCCGCGATCACCGCCCAGCTGGCCGCCAGCGCCCGCGGCGCCAACGGCCTCGCCGGGGCGGCGATCGGGCTCGCCTACCTCCTGCGCAGCGTCGGCGACGCCCTGGGCGAGGTCGCCGCGGGCGGGACCGCGGTCACGAGCGCCTGG
Source organism: Nitriliruptorales bacterium (assembly GCA_007133145.1). Lineage (GTDB taxonomy): Bacteria > Actinomycetota > Nitriliruptoria > Euzebyales > Egibacteraceae > T1Sed10-49. The sequence goes on along the minus strand of SLNF01000114.1, from coordinate 4,750 downwards.
CCGTCGTGGCTGTCGCCGATCGGCTGGGGACAGCAGGGTCGGGCCTTCGCCGACGAGCGGTTCTGGGTGCTCGTACTCTTCGCCGCGGCCTGCGCCCTCACCGTGGGGATCGCCTTCGCGCTGACCCGCCACCGCGACGTCGGCTCGGGCCTGCGCCCCGACCGCGCCGGGACGGCGAGGGCCTCGCGGGCACTGCGCTCGCCGCTGGGACTCGCCTGGCGGCTGCACCGCGGGTCGGTGCTCGCCTGGTCGTCGGGGCTCGTCGTTGCCGGCGCGGTCTTCGGGGCGATCGGCGAGGAGGTCGACGCCTTCCTCGAGACGAGCGAGGAGCTCGTCGCGCTGTTCGCCCAGCTCGGTGACAGCGCCGAGCTCGTCGACCTCTTCATCGTCTTCCTCATGGGGTTGCTCGCCGTCGCCGTGGGCGCCTTCGCCGTCCAGGGCGTCCTGCGCCTGCAGGGCGAGGAGGCCTCCGGCCGGGCCGAGCCCCTCCTGGCCACCGCGGTGGCCCGTCGACACTGGATGGCGAGCCACCTCACCGTCGTGGCCGTCGCGAGCCTCGCGATGCTGCTCGCCGCCGGCCTGGCCGGCGGGGCCGCCTACGGCCTCGCGACCGGGCAGTGGGGCGGCCGCTTCGCCGACTGGGTGACCGCCGCGGTCGTCACCCTCCCGGCGGTCCTCGCCCTCGGGGCACTCACCGTCACCGCCGTCGGCCTCCTGCCACGCTGGTCGGTGGCCATCGGCTGGGGCGCGGTGGCCGTGAGCCTCGTGCTGGGCCAGCTCGGCGCGCTCCTCGACCTCCCGCAGTGGGTCCTCAACGTCTCGCCGTTCACCCACGTCCCCGCGGTGCCCTCCGAGGAGCTGCGGTGGTTGCCGCTGCTCATCCTGCTCGCGGTCGCCGTGGGGCTCAGCGCCGCGGGGCTCGTGGCTTTCCGCCGCCGCGACCTGCGCACCTGAGCGGAGCCCCAGGGCGGACACCGTCCTCGCCACGGCCACGCCCGCGCCGTGCCGCGTCGAAGTCTGCCGGAGTCGACACGCTCGCCACCTCCCGCCTCGAGCTCCCACCGGTGGGGCGCGCGTGCCACGCTGGCGGCGCCGCCGGCAACGATCCGACCATCGAGGGCGACGACGGCCGACAGGCAACCCCAGGCCGCGGCGTCCTCCCGCGGGGCCAACCTGATCCGGGTCCAGCCCAGCCCGTCGCCGGACCACCAGGCGGCAGGGAGCGCCGAACACCACCTCCGGATCCTCCCGCTCTACCCCCGCGGGGGGTATCCCGAGCGTCCACGCAGCTGCGTTGGGTGCCGTCTCCGGCTCACGGGCTCTCCGAGCCCAAAGGCTTCCGGGGACTCCCCGCAGCGCACGCGCTCTCGCCGCCCTCCCGAACGACGAGTCAGCGGCGTCAAGGACCCGGGCCGCCGGTCGGGATCTCTGGCAGGCTGCCCGGCATGCGCTACGGCACGGTACGGCATGGGAGTGGCACGCGGGCCGTGCTCGTCGTGGCGCTGGGCGGGGCATGGGCATCGCGGCGCTGCCGCAAGGTCGCCGGCGACCTCACCGCAGGGCTGGGGGTCGGCCAGTGAGCGTGCCGGCGACGACACTGTCGATCCTGCCGGCCAACGCGCAGGACCTGCCCTTCCTGCGCGCAATGCTCTACGAGGCCGCGTTCTGGCGTCCCGACAGCCCGCTGCCACCAAAGGAGGAGGCGCTGGGCGACCCGACGCTCGCGGTGTACCTCGAGGAGTGGGGTCGGCCCGGTGACCACGGCCTCGTGGCCCACGTCGCTGGCAGCCCCGCCGGGGCGGTCTGGGCGCGGCGCTTCGACGAGCACCGCCGCGGCTACGGCTTCGTCGACGCCGACACCCCCGAGCTCACGATCGCGGTGGCCTCGGCCTTCCGCCGCCGGGGCCTCGCCCGCTGCCTGCTGAGCGCGATCATCGCCCAGCAGCGCCTCGCAGGCACGAGCCGACTCAGCCTCAGCGTCGAGGACGACAACCCCGCCCGCACGCTCTACGAACAGCACGGGTTCGTGACCCACGACGCCGCCGATGGTGCGCGGACCATGACGCGCGCCCTGCACGGGGCCTTGGGCCCGGACGGCACCAGTCTTCGATGACCGGCCCCTGCCTACCGGCGGCGCCACTGCTCACAACGGCCTTCGGCGCTGAGCCGGGTGGCGGATCGCTGCGCCTCCACGACCGGGATCCGCCGATCGTGGCGCGGTGCGGGGTGCGGCGGGCATGGGCGGCCCTCCTCGCTGAGGAGGGCCCAGGACCCTTCAGCGACCCCGATTCGGGGCGCTGACCTGCGGTGACGCCGGGGCGGATGGCGGCAGAGCGGTGTGGCGCCGGGGAGGGTTCGAACTCCCGAGCTTCCGATCCGTAGACATTGCCGCGGCGGCCCCGTGGCCTGGGCCTCGCTCGTCGTTGCCGGTCAAGGTCACGCCTCGTCTGGCCACGCAGACGAAGTCGCGTGCTACGCAGCGCTACCAGCCGTGTCAACGACGCGCGTTGGTGGCCTGCACAAGCGCACGGCGTGGTGTAGCCGACGGGCGGACGATATGTCCACTTCACACGGGTTGCCGATGCTCCCAGCAATTGGGCGCAGCGTCTCGACGGGACACGGCCCCGGGGTCCCCCTTCCCCGGCGCACGCCGTCCGGATGCAACAGACCAGGCTGTCGGCGGGTCACGGGTCAGACTCGACGGACTGCTCGCAGGAGCGCGTGGCCCTCGTCGAGCACGCGCTCGCAGGTCGCGCGCAGCTCGGCTCGGCCTCGTGCCGCTTCGTCGGATTCGCCGGCTGCATCGAGCCAGTTGAGGAGCTCGTGCTGACAGGCGAGGGTCTCGGGGTGCTCGGCCCCGAGGTGCTCCTGCTGGTCGGCGAGCAGGTCGCGCAGCCGTGTGACGGCCACGGTCGGTCCTGCCGAGCGCCCCAGCCAGTGCGCGAGGTCGCGGCGCGTGCGCAGGGTCCGGGGGTGCCCAGGGCCGAGCACGTCGGTGCGGGCCGCCAGCAGCGACGTGAACGCTTCGACGGCCTCGGAGACCTGCCCGGTCTCCCCGAGCCAGCGTGCGACACCGCTGCGAGCCCGGAGGGTCTCGGGGTGCTCGGGGCCCAGCGCATCGCCGCGGTCGGCCCACAGTTGGCGGAACTGCGCGAGGGCCTGCTCACCGTGCCCGGCGTTGCCCAGCCACGACGCGAGGTTGCTCCGCGTCCGCAACGTGTCCGGATGCTCAACCCCCAACACCCGCTCACGCACCTCCAGCAACGCCGCGAACTCCCCCACCGCCCGCTCCGCCTGCCCCGCACGCCCCAGCCACGACGCGAGGTTGCTCCGCGTCCGCAACGTGTCCGGATGCTCAACCCCGAGCACCCGCTCGCGCACCTCGAGCAGCCCTTGGCACTGCTCGACCGCCTCGTCCAGACGCCCGCAGCGGCCCAGCCACAGGGCATGCTCGTGCCAGGTGGTGAGGTTCTCGGGATGGTCTGCTGCGAGGCGTTGGCGGGCCTGCGCCAGCAGGTCGCCGAGCTCGTCGGCGGCAGCGTCAGCGCGCCCGAGCGTGCCGCGGGCCTCAGCGACGCGGCGGCGCCGGCGCACGTCGGCGAGGGCGTCGCCACCGCCGGGCACCGCTTCGCCGACGGCGACGACGACCGCTTGACTGTCGACGTCGGGTGAGGCGGCGGCCTCGGCGACAAGCGCGTCCGCGGCGGCCACGGTCGCCTCGTCCCAGGAGACGAGTCGGCGGGCCGCCAGCGACACGAGCAGCTGCGCCTGTTGACGGCGCCGCTGCGCCGGCAGCCCCTCATCGTCGAGGTCGATGCCAGCGGCCAGCGCCGCGGCGTACTCGACCACCTCAGCGTCGACGAACTCGTCGTGGGCGTGCGCCTCGACGATCTCGTGCTGCACTGGCTCGTGGCAACGGCGCAGCCACGCGTCGACGTGGCGCACCCACGCGTAGGCGGTGGCCTCCCCGTCGAGCCGGTCACGGAGATCGGCGGCCTCGCGCTCCAGCCACGGCAGAGCCTCGACGGCGCGTTGGGTCACCTCGGGGTCCCAGCAGCGCTCCGGGGTCCACGAGCCAACGCTCCGCGGGGAGGCGAGCACCGCGAGCATGAGCGCGGAGCGAACCTCGGCAGGCAGCTCGGCCCACATGTCGCGGTACAGCGCGCCGACCTCCTGCGGCAGGGCTGCCACGACCTCCCTCGTCAGCGCCTGTCGGTCCACGGCCCGTCGCACCTTGCCCAGCGAGCAGGCCAACTCCAACGCCAGGGGGTTGGTGAACCGCTCGACGAGCACCTCCCTGGACGCCGGGTCGGCCTGAGGCAGCAACGCCGCCACCAACGCCTCGAGGTCCTCAGCCGACAGCGCGCCGACCTCCGCGGTGCGCCAGCGCGTGCGCGACGGCTCTGCCACGTCGGCGACGAGCCGATGCCCGGCACGGTCGGGCTCGTCGAGCATCCCCGACCAGGCGGTCGCGACGATGAGCACCGGGCCGCGACGCTCGTCGAGCAGGCGAACGACGAGGTCGACCAGCGAGGCGTCAGCCTCGTGGGCGTCCTCGACGACGAGCACCACCGGGATCCCCGAGGCGGAGAACCGCCCCAACTGCTCGGCGAGGGGACCCACGAGATCCCCACCCGGGCCGCTCGCGTCCACCACCTCGGCCGCTGCGCGGTGTTGCGACCATCGCTGCGCCTGCGCGCGACTGAACGTCGCCGCCGCGACAAGGAGCCCCAGGCCCGGCACGCTCAAG
>SLNF01000216.1 GCA_007133145.1 Nitriliruptorales bacterium | reverse complement strand
CTGCTCCGCGGCACCCGCCACGAGCCGCTTATGGCTGCTGCCTTCCGGCCCTGACCAGGTTCACGGAGTGGCGTCGCACGGGACCTCACCGGTCGCCCGCCCGGCGCTGGCCGCGGCGGGTTGGCCATCGTAGCGCATCCCCCGGCCGGGATCGTCAGCGCGCCCCACCTGTCCCGCGCTTCCTCCGACGCGACGTCGACCGGAGAGCGGCAGCGCCACGCCATGCCGCGGGCGTCAGGTGGGGGTGAGGTCCCCGCGAGAGCGCGAGCATCGTGATGTCACACGATGGTGTGTTCGGGACCACGCGTCGCCTAGGATCCCGTAGTCGAGGGTGCGCTGGCGTGGGAGGCAGTCACCGCGGGGGGTGTGTCCGGCGTCGGCGCCCCTCGCGCGCCGCCGGCCACGAGCGCCCTACACGAGGGCCGCTGCGGCCTCCGCAGCGCCCTCGTCGTCAACGAGCGCGGGGGGTGCCTCGAGCGTCTCCGACATCCACTCGCCGGAGTCGGGCATGGCGACCATGACCTCCCGCGCGTCGGCGATAGGCGGGACGGCGACGTTGCCGTCGTGCCACAGCCGGCGGGCGCCGCCGTCCTCCCGGTGCAGCGAGGAGAGGTAGGCGATCGTGCGTCGCGACGCGCCGTCCTCCCAGGCCGCCGAGCCCGATCCGACCATCGCCCAGGCAAGGTCGGCACTCCAGCCCTGCGCCCGGAGGCGCTCCCGCAACATCCCTGCGTCCCGGTGCTCGGTGTCGTCGTGCAACCTCGTCGTGCCTCCTTCGTCTCGGGGTTGGTGCCCGCCCGCGGCATCGCTCCCGACTCCCGTTGCTGGGGGTGTCGGCAGGGGGGCGGCGTCGCGCAAGCGGCCGGCCATCATCAACGCCGGACCGGGACGCGGCATTCCCGCACCAGTGTCCCGGTCATCGCTCCTGACGTGACCCGGAGCGCTCACCACGCCACCATGCGCCGGCGAGCAGGGCGGCGACGACGAAGAGGCCGGTCGTGGCCGCCCACGAGACGCCGTAGCCGCCGGTGGCGTCGACGAGGGCCCCGAACGCGACGGGCGCGGCGATGAAGCCCACGAAGAAGCCGGCCTGCACCGTGCCCGATGCGCGCCCGGTGTGATCGGCGGGCACCCCGCGGATGACCGCGAGCATCGTCACGGAGTTCCACGCCGCTGCGCTCGCGCCGTAGAGGACCGTGCCTGCCCAGAGCAGTGCAGGCCAGGTCGGTGCGGCCCAGATGAGCGCCTGCGCGGCCGCGGAGAGGCCGGCGAGGAGGACGAGGGCCGCGGCGACGCTCGCGACGCGCTCGGCGGCCCGTCCCCAGACGATGCGCGCGGCCACCCCCACCACCGAGCCGAGCCCGAGCACCGCGCCGGCCCGCGCCGGCGACAGGCCCACGTCCTCGACGGCGTAGAGGACGAGGAACGCGCCGAACGCCGAGACCGCCGCACCCATCGTGAGGGCGTAGGCGGTGAGCCACCCGAGCCGCACCTGCGCCGGGGGCGGCAACGTGGGAGCCCGCGCCGGGGCGCGCACGGCAGCAGCCCGCCCGGTCGCGGTGGCGGTCGCCACCGCCCCGCCGACGGCCAGGACGACGGCGACGACGACGAGCACCGCCCGCCAGCCGAACTGCGCCGCCGCGCCGGGGGCGAGCAGCCCGACCGCGGCGCTGCCGACCAAGACCCCGGACTGCTTGAACCCGGTGAGGGTGCCCTGCCGTCCCGGCGGGACCCGTCGGGCGATGAGGAGGTTGGTCACGGGGTTCATCACCGCGAGGCCGACCCCACCGAGGACGACCGCAGCGACGAGCCAGGGCAGCGCCGTCGACGCGGCCATGCCCACCGCAGAGGCCACGACCCCGCCATAGAGCACGACGAGCATCGTCCTCGCGCCGAGTCGGTCGACGAGTGGGCCGGCGACGGGGCTCAGCAGCGCGGCGGAGGCGAACAGCGCGCTCGTGAGGCCCCCGACGGCGGCGCGGGTGAGGTCGAGGTCCTCGGCGATGAACGGCGCGAGCGCGCCGACGAGGAACTGCACGAGCGCCCCTGCGGCCATCGCGGCGACGAGGGCGAGGGTGAAGGCGGCCTCGCGACCGCGGGTGGGGGCGGCGGTGCGGGTTCCGGCCGTCGAGGCCACGACCGCGCGCCGCTCAGCCGGTCTCGCCGCGAAAGGCCCGCGCGAGGCGCTGCCCAGCGCCCTCGAGGTCACGCCAGCGCTCCTCGGGGACGAGGCACGGCAGCCGCAGCAGCAGGAGGTCGTCGGAGAGCTCAGCCTCGACCTCCTCACCGGCCCAGTCGACGAGCTCGCGTGCCGCCGCCGACGGCACCGGCACCCTGGCGTCCTCGTGCGCGGCGACGATGCGGTACGTGGCGTCGAGATCGGCCTCGCCGCTCGTCACCACCACACCGTCCCCGGAGGCCGCATCGGCGCGGCGCTCGAAGCGGAGCGACGCGCCGGTGGGCGCCACGCGCACGAGCACGCCCGTCCGGTGCGTGGGCTCGGCGGCCTCATCGATCGCCGCGGTGTCGATGACGAGGGCCTCCTCGGAGCCGATGGCGCGCTCGACGAGGCTGCGGTTGCCACGCTCGAGCAGCAGCGACGGGCCGGAGGGCTGCCGGGTCGACCCCGCGTCGCCCTCGCCCGCCCCGGGGGCCTTCGCGCCACCGCCTGCCTGCCTGCCGCCCTCCGCCGCCGGGCCCTTGCCGCCACCCTTGCCCGCCCCCGCGCCCTCGCCGCCCTGGGCCTGACGCCGACGGTCGGCCACGACGAGGCGGACCTCGAGCGCTGCGGCGGCGAGCCCGAAGGCGAGGAGCGTCTGGACCACCTGGCCGTCGGCGTCGAAGAGGAAGGCGAGCAGCGCTCCGACGAGCAGGACGCCAGCAGCGAGGCGAAACGGTCTCATGCTCGCGCAGGGTAGCGGACCACGCCGGTCGTGCGATCGCGCCGGTGGTGGGGCACGCCGAGGTCGGTCACCGGGCGGGCGTTGCCACCGAGGCAGCCGACGAAGGCGGTCGCGGTGCCGAGCCGCGCCGCGGCGGGCACCCCGCCCTGCCCGTCGCCCGTGGGTGGGGGGACCGGGGGCCGGCCGCTCAACGGGTCACCGCCGTCGAGGCGCGGATGATGAGCTCGGGGCGCAGCAGCTCGCAGCGTGGCGGACACCCACCGTTGGCCATGCGCTGCTCGAGGAGATCGGTGGCGGTCGCTGCGAGGGCGTCGAGGGGCTGGCGCACCGTCGTGAGCGGTGGCACGGCGAGCGTCGCGAACCCGACGTCGTCGAAGCCCGTGACGACGATGTCGTCGGGGACGCGCACCCCGCGCTCGCCGAGGGCGGCGAGTGCCCCGAGCGCGATGAGGTCGTTGCCGCAGACCAGCGCCTGGGGCGGAGCGCCGTCGGCGATGAGGCCTGCGACGGCCTCCCGTCCCCAGTCGACGGTGAACTCCCCGAGCAGGGGCGGGGCGGCGTCGTCGACGAGGCCCTCGATGACGGCGTCGGCGTAGGCCTCGCACCGCGCCCGCGCGACGGAGTCGACCGGGGAGGCGCTGATGAGGCGCGTCGAAGGCCGGGCGCCGCAGACCTCGGCGAGGTGCTCGAGCACGAGCGCGATCCCGCAGCGCTGGTCGACGCTCGCGGTGTCGGCCTCGACATCGGCGGCGGAGCGGTCGAGGAAGACCAGCGGCACCCGGGCGGCGACCTCGGCGGCGGCCACCGCACTCCCCCGCTCGCTCACCGGCGCGCAGAGGATGCCGTCGACGCCGTGGTCGGCCAGGCGGGTGATGACCTGCCGCTCGAGATCGAGGTCCTCCTCGGCGTCGGCGAGCAGGACCGTGCGGGCGGACTGCTGGAGGTGGCGTGAGACCGCCTGCATGAGCCCGGCGAAGAACGGGTTGGCCACCTGCGGCACGACGAGGCCGACGATGTCGGTACGTTGTCGTCGCAGCCCGCGGGCGAGGAGGTTGGCCCGGTAGCCGAGCTCGTCGGCTGCGGTGCGCACCCGCGAGGCGAGCGCCGGATCAACCCGCGTCGAGCCGTTGAGGACCCTCGAGACCGTCGCGAGCGAGACCTCGGCGCGCAGCGCGACGTCGCGCAGCGTCGGTGCCACCCCCGGTCTCCCCTCCCTCGACTCCACGCCCGCCGGTCCTCGCAAACGACAGGAAGAAAACCTTTTCACGACGATACCCCGTCGTCGTCCGCGACGCAACGCCAGACGCGGCTCCGTCAACGACGCGCCAGGCACCGCGCGAGACGGGACCGACCGGCGCGCCTACGCGCTCGGTGACGGGCACCCTCAGGCGGCAGGGCGCAGGGGGCACTCGGGCTCGCTCGGCGGCCCGTAGGACTCCCCCGGCTCGGCGGTCTCGAGCAGGGCCTGCACGGCGCCCTCGAAGGTCGTGACCGGGAGGACCTCCAGCTCGGCGTCGGGGGGCAGCAGCGCGGTGGCAGCCTCGGCCTGGGAGGCCGGTGCGAGGAAGACCTGGGCACCGCGCTCGGCGGCAGCGAGCGCCTTGAGGTCGATGGCGCCGACGCGGCCGACCGCCCCTTGGCTCGTGAGCGTGCCGCTTCCGGCGACCCGTCGCCCCGCCGCGAGGTCGACGGTGGGATCGGACTGGTCGTAGACCGCGAGCGCGATCATGAGCCCAGCACTCGGCCCCCCGATGTCACCCGAGGTCACGTCGACGGGCACGGGCAGGTCGACGCGGGCGTTGAGCGTCTCGAGGCGCACGCCGAGGACGATGCGCTCCTCGCCGTCGACGACCAGCTCGACGGGGGTGAGCGTGATCTCCTGCTCGGCACCGCCCCGCGCGAAGCGCACGTCGACCTCGTCGGTGGCCTCGAGGACCGCCCGCAACTCGGCATCGGTGGCGATCGTGGCGCCGTCGACGCCGACGATGACGTCGCCGGGTCGCAGCACCCCGTCGGCGGGGGTGCCCTCGAGGACCCCGGTCACGACGGCGCCGTCGCCGACGAGACGCTCGGGGTCGGCACCGAAGCCGGCGGCCCGCAGCCCGAGCGCCGCGGCACGCTGCGCCGAGCGCGCGAAGAGGCGGCGCTGACCCTCGAAGTGCTCGGCGTCGGGTACGTCGCGGCGCACGACCCGGTCCTCGGGGCGCAGCCGCTGATCCGGCCGCAGCAAGGCGATCGCCGCCGTCGCCGGGGTCGCCCGCCCGAGCCCGACGGAGGTGAGGAGGAAGTCGCCGCGCACGGGCACCGCGTCCTCCGCGTGGACGTCGATGCAACCGCCGAGTGTGAGCAGCCGACCGGGCGACTCGACGAAGTAGGGCATGGGCAGCAGCAGGAACGCCGCGAGGAGCCCGGCGACCCCGGCGGCGACCGCCCACGTGCGCCGGCGACGGAGCCGCGGGATCACCGCAGGAGGCCCCCGACGAGGCTGGGGGTGAGCAGCCCGACCGGAGCCCCGTCGCGAGTGACGACGAGCATCTGCCCCGGCGCGTCGAGCATGCGGTCGAGCGCCCGGTCGAAGGGGACGGCGACGTCGACGGCGATGTCCCCCGGACCGTGGGCGACCGCCGAGACCGGCAGCGCGCCACGCCCCGCGGCGAGCGCCCCCTCGACGTCGCGCAGCCGGACACCCCCGGCGAGCGTCGGGCCGCCGACGGGCCACAGCAGCGACGGGCGCTCGGCGAGGCGCTCGGCCGCGAGGCGCAGGGGAAGGTCCGCCGGCAGCGTCGGCGGTGGGGTGCCCATCACGTCGGTGAGGTCGTGGGCGGCGAGGGTCGCACGCACCGAGGCGCTGCGGTGGGCGTGGGTGGCGCTGCGCAGGAGGAAGAAGCCGATGAGCAGGCCCCACACACCGTTGGCGGCGAGGAGGACGACGAGCCAGCGCCAGGGCCCGTCGGTGGCAGGTACCGGGCCGCCGAGCAGGCCGTTGAGCCCGCCGAGCAGCAGCAGGGCGGCGAAGGCCTGGCCGACGCGCGCCGCCCAGCGCATGCCGCGGTGGGCGTCGCCGGTCAGCCCCCAGAGCAGGGCCCGGAGCAGCCGGCCACCGTCGAGCGGGTAGGCGGGGATGACGTTGAAGACCGCGAGCAGGAGGTTGAGCCAGGCCGCGTAGCCGGTGACCGCGCCGTAGGGCGTCGTGCCCGGGGCGAACGCGTGGGCGAGGCCGAACGCGGCAGCCAGCGCGAGGCTCACGAGGGGCCCGGCCCCGACGATGAGCGCCTCGTCGCGGGCGCGATCGGCCTCGCGATGGGACTCGGTGACCCCGCCGAGCAGGAAGAGCGTGATGCTCGCCACCCCGATGCCGCGATCGAGGCTGGCCACGGCGTGGCCGAGCTCGTGGGCGACGATGCTCGCGAAGAAGACCACGGCGAGCAGCCCGGCCGACAGCGCGACGACCGCCGTGCCGTACGGCGCGAGCAGGGCCGAGAAGCGCACCCAGAAGACCCAGAGCACGAGCGCGGCGATGAGCCCCCACGAGAGGTGCAGCCGGATCGGCACCCCACGGAAGCGCGCGATCGTGAGGGCGCGAGGCAAGGCCCCTGCCGGGGTGTGCTCGGGAGTGTCGGTGGCGGCCATGCCCTCCCTGCGATCCTCGCGGTGCTCGCTATACTGCCGTGCGCGCTCACGCGCCGCTGGAGCCGTCGCCTAGTCTGGCCTATGGCGCGGTCTTGGAATGGCCGTGGGGTCTCTGACCCTCGAGAGTTCGAATCTCTCCG
>SLNF01000313.1 GCA_007133145.1 Nitriliruptorales bacterium | reverse complement strand
GGAGGTGCCGGTCGCGAGGCGCAGGGCGGTGAGCAGGGCACGGCCGCTCTCACGCGCCGGGAGGTGGGCCAGCGCCGGGCCGGGCAGGCCGAGAAGGCGCCGCTGGGAGGGCTCCAGGCTCGCGACCGCGGCGCTGAACAGGGGCAGGTAACCGGCGCGGAGCGCACCGATCGGTGGCCAGCGCAGGAACCGCACGGCCTCGCGTCCCTGGGCCCCGACGGCGAGCTCGCCGTCGTAGGCGGTGAGGGCCGCGGCGAGTTCGGCCTCGCTCCGCGGCAGCGTGCCGTCGTCGCGTCGGGACAGCGGGAGGCGGTCGGCGGCCAGCGCGGCCCGTCGCTCGGGATCGACGGCGATCGCATCGAGGTCGAGGTCGGGGTCGAGCAGCGCCGCGGCGCGGGCCTGCTCGTCGACGAAGGCGTCGGCCTCGCCGGGGGCGAGCGGCTCGGGGGCGTAGACGCGGTAGGCGGCGAGGAAGCTCGAGGTCAGGGCGATCGACACCCAACGCAGGAGGTGGGGGTCGTCGGCGGCGTACGGGCGCCCGTCGGGTGCGATGCCGCGCACGTGGGTGTGTCCGCGGCGCACGCGGGCGGCGACCGCCAGGGCGTCCCCGGTCGTGCCGAAGACCGTCGCGGTGACGTAGGCGCTCGTGCGCTGCAGCCTGCCGAGGGGGTCGGTGCGGAACGCCGAGTGCTGGGCGACCCCCGCCATGGCGAGCGGGTGGAGCAGTTGGACGAGCAGCGCGCGGATGCCTCCGACGATCGCCGCGGGCTCGGCGAGCACCCGCCAGGACGCCGAGCCCGGGCCGTAGAGGCCGGCGTCGCCCTCCTCGAGGGAGAACGTCGGCGGGCCGAAGGCCCGGCCGAGCACGCCACGGACGACCGCGCGCACGACGGGGAGGCCGTCGTCGGGGGCGCTGGTCGCGGCGAGCCGGAGCGGGTCGAGGCGCACGAGCGCAGCGTTCCGCGTCGTCGGTGGCCTCAACCCTCGCCGGTTGGCGTCGCGGCCCCGCGCCGTGGGGCCCGGCGCGGCAGCAGCCCCGGGCGGCGCCGCCGCGGTGCGGTCACATGACGCGGCGGATGGCCGTCGGCGGGGTCGAGCGCACGTCGTCGACCTTGACGACGTCGCCGCGGCGGGGGGCGTGGAGCATCTGGCCGCCGCCGAGGTAGATGCCGATGTGGTTGGGTCGGCTGCCTCCCCCGCTCCAGTAGACGAGGTCGCCGGCGCGGGCCTCGGCGAGGCTGCCGACGGCCTCGCCGGCGCGCGCCTGGTCGGCGGAGACCCGTGGGAGCGAGACCCCGACGTCGGCGAAGGCGCGCTGGACGAAGCCCGAGCAGTCGAAGCCCGTCGAGGGGTCGGTGCCGCCCCAGAGGTAGGGCACGCCGAGGTAGGCCTTGGCCGCCTGCACCGCGGGGTGGCCGTCGGCGCCTCCGAGGGACCGGTCGGCCGGCGAGAGCGCCTGCAACCCCTGCGCGCCGGCGAGCGCGCCGCCAGCGGGAGGGGGCGCGAGGCCGACCATCTGCCCCAGCGTCAGGCGTGTCTCCGGGCCGAGGCGCGCCTGCGCGTGGGACAACACGTCGTCGAAGCCCGGCGCGGCGGCCGGCCCCGCGCTGCCCGGGGCGGTCCACTCTGGGGAGACTGGCTGGACGGTAGGCATCGGCGACCCCCGTCGGCTCCCGCGCGCCGCACGTAAGCGGTCGTCGACCCCGCGACGTCAGCGCCGCTTGGGCCGGGGCATCTTCGCGCCGCTGGGCATCGGGCCCTTCGGGATCGGGAGCTCCCCGCCGGTCAGCGCGTCGAGGCGCTTGTTCACCGCGGGGATCTCCTTGCGCGGCAGGCGGCGCTTGAGCCTGATGACGTGGGTGCGGAGCTTGTCGATCGGCACCTGGTCCTCGCCCTCGCCGACGGCGACGATGTGGACCGGGGTCTCGCCCACGGCACGGCCGATCTTGCGCTGCTCCTGGCGCAGGAGCTGCATCGTCCGCGCCTTGCGCCCCTCGCCGACGAGCACGACGCCGGGCGGGCCGACGACGCGGTGGACGAGGTCCTGCTGGCGGGTGAAGGCCACCGCGGGGGTCACGATCCAGCGACCGCGCAGCTGCTGGAGCACCGCGGCGGCCGCGCCAGGCTGCCCCCGCATCACGGCGAACTGTGCGTTGGTCGCGCGCCGGCCGAAGACGAACGTCGCGGCGAAGAGCCCGGTGAGCAGCCCGACGACGACGGCGACCCAGGGCGTGAGGACGAACCAGCCCACCGCGCCGACGGCCGCGGCGACCAGCAGCGTCGTGCCGATGAGCAGCGGTACGAGCTTGCGGTCGGCCTTGCGCGTCGCGTGGAAGACGTCGCGGATCTGCCGCAGGCGGGTCAGGACCTTGTCGCGCATGGACCGGATGCTACCGGCGCGCCGGTGGGGGCGCCGTTGCGAGTCGTCGCCGGTGGCGCAGGCAGGGCCACCCTGCCCGCTCAGCGGCCGCGGGCCTGACGCCTGGCGGCGAGCTCGAGCGCGAAGACGTGGCTGCGCAGACGGGCGGTCGTGTGCTCGTCGCTGTCGAGGAAGCGCAGGCCCGCGGTGCCGTAGCCGTCGAGGCGCAGGACCTCCGCAGCGAGCTCGATCGGCCCGTCGTCGAGCTCGAGGGCGACCTCGACGCGGAAGCCGGGCTGCAGGCGCAGTCCCTCGGGCGGCATGAGGCGCAGACCGCCCTCGGAGAGGTCGACGAGCTGACCGATGCCGTGCTCCCCTCTGCGGGTCACGCGGCAGCCCGCGGTCGCAGCGATGCGGAAGGCCTCCCGGCGCTGCTCGACGCTCGGCGCGTCGCGCAGCAGGAGCGTCCACGTCGGCAAGGGCGCGTCGGCGATGTCGGTGCAGGCCACGAGCGCTTCGTGCAGGCCGCGCGAGGAGGTCCACCGGAGGTGGAGGCGGTCACCGCGGCGCAGGTGCACCGGCGCCCCGGCGACCTTCGCGGGGCGTGCGACGACGACGGCGTGGGGTCCCCGGTCCTCGACGCGGCTGCGCACGACCGCCGGCCAGCGCTGGTGCACGAGCTCGACGCCGTCGTTGACCTCCGGCAGGCCGGCATGCGAGTCGGCGGGCTCACCCGGCCCTCCTCGTGGAGGCGGCCCCTCGGTCATCGGCATCGCCGCGTCGGAGGAGGGCAGGGTGAGGCGCCCCGATCCCGCGGGGGGAACGGGCTGCGGGGCGGAGGAGCGGGGGCAGGAGCCAACGTCGCACGGATGATACCTGGAAGGACAGTCGCCAAGCGCGTGCGCAGGGGGAATACTGAAGTCAGTCCGGCATCGTCTCGCCCACGGCGGGCGAGCGCAACGCGAGTGTTGCGTCGACGCCGGCGTGGAGACTGACGACACCATGGCGGTTGAACTGGTCCGCTGGCCCGAAGAGAAGGAGCGCCTCGAGCGCCTTCGCGAGCAGAACACCCCCCGTCTCCTCCTCGTCGACGACGAGGACATCCCCCCTTCGGTCACCCACTGCCTCGAGGACTGGGTCCGCGTTCCCAGCTTCGAGCGTGACATCCTCGCCCGCAGTGCGGTCCTGACCGCGCGGGCCGCCCGCCATGGTGGCGGTGAGCGGCCGCGACTCGACGACTCCGGCATCCTGCGGTTCCGTGACGACTGGGTGAGCCTCGGCCCCGTCGACGCCGCCCTCTGCGGCGCGCTCCTCGACGAGTTCGGCGAGCTCGTCGCCCGCGACCACCTGTCCGAGGCTGCCTGGCCGGGCACCCCGAGCGCCCGCAACAACCTCGACGTGCAGATCATGCGGCTGCGCCGTCGCCTCGCGATGGTCGGGCTGCGCATCCGGACGGTCCGCGGGCGGGGCTACGTGCTCGAGGTCGCCCGGGAGCCGGCGAGCCCGTAGCGCGGGCGGCCGGCCTGTCGCGGTGGCCACCGGGCGGCGTCGTACACTCCGCGTCACGCCCGCCGTTCGAGCCGAGACGAGCCGGCCGTGCCGATGGTGCCTGTGAGCGCCCGGGGGCGCGGTCCCAGGAGCCATCGTGGAACTGTCCGATACCGTCCTCGCCGCCCTCGCGATCGGGGGCGCGGTCGTCGCGGTCGTCGCCGTCGCGGTCGCCGGCGTCGCCCTGTCGGGGCAGCGGCGTGTGCAGCGTGCCTACCGGGTCTTCAGTCGCGGGGAGCGCGAGGACGTCCTCACCCTCATCCAGCGCCACGTCGATGAGGTGGGCGTCCTGCGCGGCGAGGTCGCCGCGCTCGACACGCGCGCCGACGAGCTGCGCGGGCTGCTCGGCGGCTGCGTGAGCCGGGTGGGCACGATCCGCTACGACGCCTTCGACGAGATGGGAGGGCACCTCTCGTACTCGACCGCGCTGCTCGACGAGCGGGGCGACGGTGTCGTGCTCACGTCGATCCACGGGCGCACCGACACCCGTTCCTACGTCAAACCGGTCAGCGGCGGGCAGAGCAAGCACACCCTGTCCGAGGAGGAGGCCGCGGCGATCGGCGCGGCGATCGACTCGGGGTGGGGCCGGCCGCGGATGGTCAAGCCGCGCGCGCGGAGCTCGTCGTGACCGCAGCCGCCGTCGCCTTCCTCGGCCCGGAGGGCACGTTCACCTCCGAGGCGACGCGTCTGGTCGCCCCCGACGCCGAGCGTCGGCCCTGCACGACGATCGCCGAGGTCATCGAGGCGGTCCGCGCCGACGAGGTGCCGCTCGGCGTCGTACCGATCGAGAACTCCATCGAGGGCTCGGTCAACGTCACCCTCGACGAGCTCGCCTTCGGCGACCCCGGCCCGCTCATCCGCGGTGAGGTGACGATGGCCGTGACCCTGGGGCTGCTCGTCAACCCCGGGGCCTCGCTCGACGGCGTCGAGGTCGTGCGCAGCATGCCCGTCGCGCTCGCCCAGTGCCGACGCTGGCTCGAGCGTCACCTGCCCCACGTCAGGGTCGAGGCCTCGACGTCGACGGCGGAGGCGGCGAAGGAGGCCGCCGAGACCAGCGGTGAGGTCGCCGCGGTCGGCACGGCCCTGGCCGCCGAGCGCTTCGGGCTCAGCGTCGCCGTCGACGACATCGCCGACTACCCGGGCAACGCCACGCGCTTCGTCGCGCTCGGCAAGTCGATGCACCCGCCGACCGGTGCGGACAAGACCTCGCTCGTCGTCTTCTTCGGCGAGGACCGTCCCGGGCTCCTGCTGCGCATCCTCGAGGACTTCGCCCTCCGGGGCATCAACCTCACGAAGATCGAGTCGCGGCCGACCAAGCAGCAGCTCGGCGAGTACTGCATCCTCATCGACTGCGCCGCGCACGTGACCGACGCCCGTCTCGGCGAGGCGCTGCGCAGCGTGCACCGCCATGTCGCCGAGGTGCGTGTGCTCGGCAGCTACCCCCGCGCCGACAAGATCCGTGAGCGTCCCGACCCCGCGGACACCGACAGCGCCTACGATGAGGCCGAGGACTGGTACGCCCGCCTCCTGCGCAGCGTCGACGAGCCGGGCGGAGGGGCGCGCGGTTAGCGATGGGCTCGGCGCACCGCGGCCTGCTCGTCCTCGTCGTCGGCCTCGTCGCCGTCGCCGTCGCCGCGATCGTCTGGCTGTGGCCCGCCGGTGAGGTCGGTCCCGAGCCCGGCGGCGAGTACGTCGACCCCGCCGAGCTCACCGACGCCCGCCTCGTCGGCGTCACGACGCTCGAGCGCGACCCCGACGACCCCACGATGCTCGCCGACGCCGAGATCGTGGAGCTCACCGCCGAGCTCGACGCCACCGGGGAGACCGTCGTCTTCGAGACCACCGACGAGACCGGCGACACCTACGCCGAGGGGCAGCGCGTGCGGCTCGCGCGCGTCGAGATCGACGGTGACGACGACACCTGGTTCGTGAGCGACTTCCGCCGTGGCGGGGCGCTCGCGGCCCTCGTCGCGATCTTCGTCCTCGCCGTCCTCGCCTTCGGCCGCTTCCAGGGGCTGCGGGCCCTCATCGGCCTCGCGCTCACCTTCGTCGTCATCATCGGGTTCATCGTCCCGGCGATCCTCGACGGCGCCGACCCCGTCGCCGTCGCCCTCGCCGGGGGCGTGGCGATCATGGTGCTCACGCTCTACCTCGCCCACGGGCTCGGGCCGAAGACCACCGCGGCGGTGGTCGGCACGACCGGCGCGCTCGTGGTCACCGTCGGCCTCGGCAGCGCCTTCGTCGAGCTCGCCGCCCTCACCGGCTTCACGAGCGAGGAGGCCCGCCTCGCCAACGTCGAGGTCGGCGGCCTGTCGCTGCAAGGGCTCCTGCTCGCGGGGATCATCATCGGGGCGCTCGGCGTGCTCGACGACGTGACGATGTCGCAGGCCTCGACGGTCTTCGCCCTCCGGCGCGCCGATCCCGAGACGGGCTTCCGCCACCTCTTCGGCGAGGCCCTCTCCGTCGGCCGCGACCACGTCGCCGCGACGGTCAACACCCTCTTCCTCGCCTACGCCGGCGCAGCGTTGCCGCTGCTCATCCTCTTCACCACCGGGGCGGTCCCGCTCGGCGAGGCGGTGACCTCCGAGGTCGTCGCGGTCGAGATCGTCCGCACCTTCGTCGGCTCCCTCGGCATCATCGCCGCGGTGCCGCTGACGACCGCACTCGCCGCCCTCGTCGCGCTCGAGCAGCCGGCCGGCGACCACGCCGAGCCCGCCCCCGCGCCGTTCGGTGACGCCGCCCGGGCCGCCGAGCCCGCGGCCGACCCGGCCGACCCGGCCGGCGG
>SLNF01000061.1 GCA_007133145.1 Nitriliruptorales bacterium | reverse complement strand
GACCCCGCAGGCCGGGGAGGCCGAGGCCGACGGCGCGGGCCGGCCCGCCGACGGGCGGGCCAGGCGCTAGGCCTCGAAC
Source organism: Nitriliruptorales bacterium (assembly GCA_007133145.1). Lineage (GTDB taxonomy): Bacteria > Actinomycetota > Nitriliruptoria > Euzebyales > Egibacteraceae > T1Sed10-49. Next base: position 6,632 of record SLNF01000061.1, on the reverse strand, counting down.
GCGCCGGTCGCTGGCCTGGGGGGGCCCGCCGAGCGCTAGCCCTCGAACCAGAGCTCGTCGCCGACGAGTTGCACGGCGCCGAGGTCGGTGCGCTCCTCGCCCCGCGGGGTGACCTGCGGGCGGTACTCGTGGGTCAGCGGCAGGCGCCGGTCGCGGCCGAACCCGCGCGAGGTGACCTTCACCCCTGGTGGCAGCTGCGCCCGGGTCCGCTCGTTGCGGTCGACGAGCTCGACGACGCGCTCGACGACGAGGGGGTCGAAGCCCTCCTCGACGAGGACGTCGGGGCTCGCGGCGCGCTCGACGAAGCCCTCGAGGATCGCGTCGACGTCCTCGTAGTTCGCGGGGATCTCCCGGTCGGGCCTGGTCGGTGTGCGCTGTGCGGAGGGCTGCCGGTCGATGATGCGCCGGGGGACCGCCCCTGCGCCGACGCGCCAGCCGAAGGCGTCGCCGTCGACGGTGTTGCGCCAGCGGCACAGGTCGTAGACGAGGGTCTTGGGCACGTCCTTGAGGGGGGCAAAGCCGCCCGGCAGGACGAGGCCGTTGCCGGCGTAGCCGAGCGCGGTCTCGGTCTTGTTCGAGGTCACGAGGACGATCCCGTCGGTGCGCTCGGCGAGCGCCGAGAGGTGCACCGCCCGCAGGCTCGGCAGGAGCACCTCGCCGGCCATCGGCCCGGCGTCGGTGGCGGCTTCGAGCGTCGCGGCGACCCTCTCGAGCTCGTCGGTGACGTCGACGACGTCACAGCGCAGGCCGATGCGGTCGGCGAGGTCGAGGGCGTCGGCGGTCGCCTCGGGCGGGGTCTGGGGGCCGGGCATCGTCAGCGCGTGGACGCGGTGGACGTCGAGGGCATCGGCGGCGAGCAGCGCGACGAGCGCGGAGTCGACCCCGCCGGAGAGGCCGAGCAGGGCGAGACGGTGCTCGTTGCGGTCGACGTAGGAGGCGACCCCCTCGACGAGGGCGCGGTAGACCTCCTCGGCGCCCTCCGGGACCTTGGCGATCGGCGGGGCGCCGAGGCGCGGGCGCTCCTCGGTGCGCTCGGGTCGGCAGGTGAACGTCGAGCGGATCGGCTCGGGGGCGGCCGGCAGGGCGACGTCGGTCACGAGCCGTGACTGGGTGAACGCCGGGGTCCGCGCGATGATGCGCCCCGTGGCGTCGGCGATCATCGAGCCGCCGTCGAAGACGACCTCGTCCTGGCCGCCGACACCGGCGGCGTAGACGACCGGAAGGCCGCAGCGTCGGGCGGTGTCGGTCACGGTGTGCTCGCGCTCGGCCTGCTTGCCGCGGTGGTAGGGGCTGGCGTTGGCCGAGACGATGATCTGCGCCCCGTCGCCCGCCTGGGCGTCGGGGACGTCGGCGCGCCAGAGGTCCTCGCAGACGAGCACGCCGACCTCGGCCCCGTGCAACGACCAGGTGCCGCCGAAGCGCTCCCCGGCGGCGAAGTAGCGCCGCTCGTCGAAGACCCCGTAGTTGGGCAGGAGGACCTTGTGGTAGCGGCCGCGGACCTCGCCGCGGTAGAGCAGCGCGAGGGCGTTGGCGAGGTACCGCGGGGTCGAGTCGGGACCCGGCCCTCCCTCGACGGGGTCGACGAAGCCGACCACGGTGACGCAGTCGCCGGCGAGCTCGGCGAGCGAGGTGAGCACCTCGAGGTTGTCGCCCACGAAGTCGGGGTGGTGCACGAGGTCCTCCGGCGGGTAGCCGGTGATCGCGAGCTCCGGCAGGACGAGGAGGTCGCTGCGCTGCTCCTCGGCCCAGGCCATCGTCTCGGCGATGCGGCGGTGGTTGCCGTCGAGGTCGCCGACGGGCAGCCACAGCTGGCCGACGGCCACGCGCAGGGTGCGGGCGGTCGGAGCGGCGGCGGGGCGCATCGGGGCGGGCCATATCGTCGGCACGGTGGCTCCTCACGGCAGGTGGGCGCGCGTCGGCAGCATCCTCGCGCGCCGCACCTCGGCGGGCAACGTCGCCGGTGGCGGCGGTTGAGGTCGTGCGTGGGGGGGTACGGGGTCTCACGGTCTGCCCGCGAACACTCATGACAGGTGGTGTCCCTCTCGCCATGTGCGGAATCGTGGCTGTCCACGGCCGTACCCCCGCAACCGACCCCGATCTCGAGACGATGCTCGATGCCCTCGCCCACCGCGGCCCCGACGGTGCCGGAGCGGTCGCGGTGGGCTCGAGCTGGCTCGGTCACCGTCGCCTCGCCATCGTCGACGTCGACGGCGGCGACCAGCCCCTGACCGCGACCGACGGCACGCTCCACCTCGTCGGCAACGGCGAGGTCTACAACCACGATGAGCTGCGGCGCCGGGTGCCCGCCACGTCGCTGTCGACACGCTCGGACAACGAGGTCGCGCTCGCCCTCTACCGCGCCGAGGGGCTCGCCGGCCTCGCCCGCCTCGAGGGGATGTTCGCGATGGCGATCGCCTCGGAGGACGGCGACTTCGTCGCGGTGCGCGATCCCGTCGGCATCAAGCCGCTCTACTGGGCCCGCCGTGGAGGCACGACGCTCTTCGCCTCCGAGCTCAAGGCCTTCGACGCCGCCTGGAGACCCCACGTCGAGGAGTTCCCCGCCGGGCACGCCTGGACGCCCGAGGGTGGGCTCGTGCGCCTCCTGCCCGATCCGGTGCCGTCCGCGGCCGAGCTGCGTCCCCTCGGCGAGGACACCCCGCCCCGGGAGGTCCTCGACGCGATCCGCGACACGCTCATCGACGCCGTCGAGCGGCGGATGATGGCCGACGTGCCGGTGGGGGTCTTCCTCTCCGGCGGGCTCGACTCGAGCCTCGTCGCCGCGATCGCCGCGCGCACCCTCGAGCCGGGCCAGGAGTTGCACACCTTCGCCGTCGGCATGGCCGGTTCGGACGACCTCGTCGCCGCCCGCCGGGTGGCCGACCTCCTCGGCACGACCCACCACGAGGACGTCTACACCGCCGAGGAGCTCGCCGAGGCCCTGCCCGACGTCGTGCGCTGCATCGAGTCCTTCGACCCGATGCTCGTGCACTCGGCGGTCCCGAACTACCTCCTCGCGCGCGTCGCTGCGCGCCACGTCAAGGTCGTCCTCACCGGGGAGGGCGCCGACGAGCTCTTCGCCGGCTACGACCACCACCGTGAGCTCGCAGACCCGCGGGACCTCCACGCCGAGCTCGTCGCCGGGGTCGAGGGCCTGCACAACCTCAACCTCCAGCGCGCCGACCGCACGTCGATGGCCCACGGCCTCGAGGCGCGCGTGCCGTTCCTCGACCTGCGCATGGTCCACCTCGGGCTGTCGCTGCCGGCGCGCTGGAAGCAGGTCACCCCCACGCGTCGGGAGAAGTGGATGCTGCGGCGGGCCTTCGACGGCTGGCTGCCCGACGAGCTCCTGTGGCGCCGCAAGGAGCAGTTCGGCGACGGCACCGGCGCGAGCACGGTCCTGCGCGAGGTCGCCGAGGCCGCCGTCGACGAGCCCGGCTTCCGCGCCGTGCGCGGCCACGCCGACCCGCCGCTGCGCACCCGGGAGGAGGCGGCCTATTGGCGGATGTTCCGAGAGCACCTCGATGGGGTCGAGGTCGGGGAGACGATCGGGCGTTTCGCGGTGGCCTGAGCGGCCCGTCCCGATCCGTGACAGGCCGCTGGGCTTGCACCTACGGGCCTGGCGTGGTGAGGTAAAGGCCCGCTACTGGTCGTCTGCCCCGGAGGTCGTGCGCCCGTGGGATGGCTCGAGTACATGATCGACAACCCCGGCCGACTCCTCGGCCTGGGCATCGAGCATGCGACGCTCGCGCTCATCGCCGTGGCCGCCTCCGGGATCATCGGCGCGACGATCGGCGTGCTGACCTACCGCCGGCCCGTCGCGGCGTCGATCGCCACCGCGATCGCCGCGACGATGCTCACGATCCCCTCCTTCGCGCTGTTCGGGCTCGTGCTCGTGTGGTTCGGCCTCGGCAACACCGGCGTCGTCGTCACCCTCGTCGTCTACGCGCTCCTGCCGATCGTCCGCAACACGATCACCGGGCTGCAGGAGGTCGACCCGGCGATCACCGAGTCCGCGCTCGGCATGGGGCTCTCGCCGCGCCAGGTCCTCCTGCGCATCGAGCTGCCCCTGGCCTGGCCGGTCATCATCGCCGGGTTGCGTGTGGCGACGATGCTCGTCGTGTCGATCCTCGCGATCGGGGCCTACATCGGCGCCGACGGCCTCGGCCAGGAGATCTTCCGGGCGCTCAGCAACATCGGCTCGGTCTGGGCCTTCGACGTCGCGATCGCCGCGACGGTCTCGATCGTCATCGTCGCGATGGTCCTCGAGGCCTTCTGGGTGCTCGTCGACCGCCTCACGACTCCGCGCGGCTTGCGGGACTGACCTGGAGGGCACATGGACGCGATGATCCGGCTCGAGGCGCTCACGAAGCGCTACCCCGGCCAGGAGGACCTCGCCGTCGATTCCGTCGACATGGAGATCCTCCCCGGGGAGATCGTCGTGCTCGTCGGCCCTTCGGGCTGCGGGAAGACGACGACGCTGAAGATGATCAACCGGATCATCGAGCCGACCTCGGGGCGCATCATCCTCGAGGGCGAGGACGTCACCGACGTCAACCCCGACCACCTGCGCCGGCGCATCGGCTACGTCATCCAGCAGGTCGGCCTCTTCCCCCACCAGACGATCGCGAGCAACGTCGCGACGGTGCCCAAGCTCCTCGGCTGGGACAAGGAGCGCATCGCCACCCGGGTCGACGAGCTCCTCGAGATGGTGAGCCTCGAGCCGCGCATCTACCGTGACCGCTACCCCAAGGAGCTCAGCGGCGGCCAGCGCCAGCGCGTCGGGGTGGCCCGGGCGATGGCCGCCGACCCGCCGGTCATGCTCATGGACGAGCCCTTCGGTGCGATCGACCCGATCACCCGCGACCGGCTGCAGAACGAGTTCCTCCGGTTGCAGGAGGAGATCCAGAAGACGATCGTCTTCGTCACCCACGACATCGACGAGGCGATCAAGATGGGCGATCGCATCGCGATCTTCGGCAACGACCACCGCATCCAGCAGTTCGCCACGCCCGAGGCGATCCTCTCCCAGCCCGCCAACGAGTTCGTCGACGACTTCACCGGCTCGGGGGCCTCGCTCAAGCGCCTCAACCTCGTCCGTGTGCGGGACGTCGACCTCGGCACCTGGCCGACGGCGATCTCGAGCGTGCGGCGCGAGGACGCCCTCGCTCGGCTCGACGAGGTCGAGCAGGCCTTCCTCCTGCTCGTCGACAGCAACGGCCGCCCGGTGCGCTGGGTCAGCCGCCGCGACCTCACCCGGCCCGACTGGAACCAGCACGTCGGCCTGCCGGTGCGCGCGCGCGTCCCGCTCAACGCCACCCTCTCCGACGCCCTCGACGAGATGCTCACCTCGAGCGTCGGGGTGGCCACCGTCGTCGATGACGGTGGCGCCTACCAGGGCATCGTCGACATCGACACCGTCATGACCGCGGTGAACGCCCTGCGCGCGGAGACCCGCGAGCGCGTCGCCGTCGCGGCCTGGCACGCCCCGGTTGGCGCCCTCGACGAGGGGGACGGCTGATGGCCGCGACCGGTGTCGACATCGCCAAGGCGACCGAGGAGGTCGCGGGCCCCTCGCGCCTGCGCGCGCTGGTCAGCGACCCCGCCAAGGCGTGGAACACCTTCGCGATCCCCCTCATCGTCCTCGTCGCGCTGGCCGCGCTCTACCAGTACCTCGGCGGGGTCGAGCTCACCTCGCGCGAAGCCGCGCGGCTCAACCAGCCCGAGCTCGTGCTGCGCGCCCGCCAGCACGTGACCTTGAGCGTCCAGATCGCCGCGTGGGTCATCGCCATCGCCGTGCCGCTCGGCATCATGCTCACCCGGCCGTGGGCCAAGCGCCTCACGCCGATCTTCATCGCGATCGCCAACGCCGGCCAGGCCATCCCCTCGATCGGCCTGCTCACGATCCTCGCGATCGCCATCGGCGTCGGTCAGCGCGGCGCGGTCATCGGCGTGACCGCCTACTGCATCCTGCCGGTGCTGCGCAACACCCTCGTCGGCATCCAGCAGGTCGACGAGGCGATCATCGAGGCCGGCCGCGGCATGGGGATGACACGGCAGGCGGTGCTCTGGCGCATCGAGATGCCGCTGGCGGTGCCGATCGTCCTCGCGGGTGTGCGCACCGCCCTCATCCTCGCGGTCGGCACGATCACCCTCGGCGCGCTCGTGGGCGCGGGAACGCTCGGGGTCATCATCAACAGCGGCGTCGTCGGCTTCTCCAACCCCGTGCTCATCACCGGCGCGGTGCTCACCGCCTCGGTCGCGCTGCTCATCGACTGGCTCGCCGGGATCGCCGAGACCGTGCTGCGCCCGAAGGGCCTCTAGACGGGGATCCTCCGGCGTCCCCCTGGGAAGGCTCACCCTCCAACGCCTCAACCGAACGCGCCGACCCCTGCGCGCGATGTGACGGATATCGACGACAGGAAGGGCATCATGACCTCGCTGAGAACACCGCTGCTGCTCCTCGCCGTCGCGGCGCTCCTGCTGGCGGGCTGCGCTGAGGACGACGATGGCATCGCCGCCGAGCTCGAGGGGCTCGAGGGCGCCGACATCACCGTGGCCTCCAAGGAGTTCACCGAGCAGGTGATCCTCGGGCAGATGCTCGTCATCGCCCTCGAGGACGCCGGTGCCGACGT
>SLNF01000191.1 GCA_007133145.1 Nitriliruptorales bacterium | reverse complement strand
GGGCGCCGGCAGCCGGCGCCTCGCCGGGGTCGCGCGCGCTCATGCCTGCGGCGGGTGGCGCTCGGCGACCTCGGTGGCGAGCTCGTCGACGAAGGTCGCGAGCGGCACCCCCTTGCGCTGCTCGCCGACGCGGGGGCGGACCGCGACGGTGCCGGCCTCGACCTCGTCGTCGCCGACGATGAGCTGGTAGGGGACCTTGCCGACCTGGTGCTTGCGGATCTTCGCACCCATCGTCTCGTCGGAGTCGTCGACCTCGGCGCGCAGGCCGCGGGCAGCGAGGGCGGCGGCGACCTCGCCGCCGTAGGCGGCGTGGCGGTCGGCGATCGGCACGACGACGGCCTGCACCGGCGCGAGCCAGGTCGGGAACGCCCCGGCGTAGTGCTCGAGGAGGATCGCGAAGAAGCGGTCGAGCGAGCCGTACAGCGCCCGGTGGATCATCATTGGCCGGTGCTGCGCGCCGTCGGCGCCGACGTAGGAGAGATCGAAGCGCTCGGGGAGGTTGAAGTCGACCTGCACGGTCGTCAGCTGCCAGGCCCGGCCGATGGCGTCGGTGATCTGGAAGTCGATCTTCGGGCCGTAGAAGGCGCCCTCGCCCTCGTCGGTCACCCACTCGAGGCCGGAGGCATCGAGCGCGCGGCGCAGCGCGTCCTCGGCGGCGGCCCAGCCCTCGTCGCTGCCGACGGTGGCCGCCTTCTCCGGCCGCGTCGACAGCGCCACGCGGCTCGGCCCTTCGGTGAAGCCGAAGTCGCGGAAGAGGTCGAGGGTGAAGTCGATGATGCCCTGGGCCTCCTCGACGACCTGTTCGGGCGCGCAGAAGAGGTGGCTGTCGTCCTGGGTGAAGCCGCGGGCGCGCAGCAGCCCGTGGACGACCCCGGAGAGCTCGTAGCGGTAGACGGTGCCGAGCTCGAAGAGCCGCAGCGGCAGCTCACGGTAGCTGCGGGTGCGCGACTTGTAGACGAGCACGTGGAACGGGCAGTTCATCGGCTTGGGGTAGTAGGCGTCGGCGTGCCCGCCGGCGCGCTCGTCCATCTCGATCGGCGGGTACATCGCGTCGGCGTAGAACTCGAGATGCCCCGAGGTCTCCCACAGCTGGGCCTTGCCGAGGTGGGGGGTGAAGACCGACTCGTAGCCGCGGCGGGCGTGCTCCTCGCGGGCGTAGTCCTCCATGGCCTGGCGGACGACGCCGCCGCGGGGGTGCCACACTGCGAGCCCGGTGCCGAGCTCCTCGGGGAACGACAGGAGGTCGAGGTCGCGCCCGAGGACGCGGTGGTCGCGCTTGCGGGCCTCCTCGAGGCGGTGCAGGTGCGCCTTGAGCGCCTTCTTCGACTCCCAGGCGGTGCCGTAGATGCGCTGGAGCATCGGGTTGTCGTTGCGCCCGCGCCAGTAGGCGCCGGCGACGCGCTGGAGCTCGAAGGCCGGCACCCACTTCGTCGTCGGCAGGTGCGGGCCGCGGCAGAGGTCGGGCCAGACGGTGCCGTCGGGGCGGACGTTCTCGTAGACGCTGATCGCCGCACCCGGGGCGGCGTCGCCGGCGGCCTCGTCGGTGGCCTCCCCCGCGGCGGCCTGCTCGATGATCTCGCGCTTGTAGGGCTGGTCGGCGAAGAGCTCGAGGGCCTCGTCGACGGAGACCTCGCGGCGGCGGAAGGCCTGGTTCTCGCGGATGATCTCGTGCATCCGGTCGGTGATCGCCTCGAGGTCCTCGGGCGTGAAGGGCCGCTCGACGTCGAAGTCGTAGTAGAAGCCGTCGGCCACCGGCGGGCCGATCGCGAACTTCGCCTCGGGGAAGAGGTCGGTGACGGCCTGGGCCATGACGTGGGCCACCGAGTGGCGCAGCACGTGGCGGCCCTCGTCGCTGTCGGCGGGCACCGGCTCGAGGACCTCGCCGCCGTCGACCGGCGCGTCGAGGTCGACGAGCTCGCCGTCGGCCCTGGCGACGACGACCTGGCCCTTGCGCAGGCCGAGCTCGGCGAGCGCGTCGGCCACCGTCGCCCCGGCGGGCACCTCGGCGCGCTCGCCTCGGGGGCCGGTCACGGTCACGGTCGTCGCAGCCACGGGGGTTCGCTCCTCGGCACGGTCTCGATATCGGGTGCTCGGTTGACGATGCGAACGCTCGAGCGGTCCGCAGGATAGCGGCGGCTACCCCTCGCCGGCCTCGGCCTCGGCCTCGATCTCCTCGATGAGTGCCCGGGCCTCGGCGAGCTGTTCGGCCGCCACGAAGAGACGCGTGGCGAACAGGCCGGTGTCGAGACCGTAGACGCTCGAGAGCGCGTCGCGCTCGAGGCGCACGCCGATGCCCTCGGCCTCGAGCGCGCCCTTGACGATCTGAGCGAGCGGGGCGGGCAGCTCCGTGAGCAGGGCCTCCTCAGTCATGCCCGCAGGGTAGCGCCCACCCCCGCATCCGTCGGGGGTAGGCTGCGCCAGCGCGCCGCCAAGCGGAGGACGTCATGCAGCCCAAGATCGTGCCCTCGGTCCTGCCCGCGGACTTCGCGCGGCTCGGCGAGGACTGCCGGGCCCTCGAGGCCGCCGGGGTCGACCGCATCCAGTGGGACGCGATGGACGGGGTGTTCGTACCCAACCTCACCTTCGGCCCCGACGTCATCGCCGCCTGCCGCCGGGTCTGCGACGTGCCCTTCGAGGCCCACCTCATGTGCGAGCGGCCCGAGGAGCTGCTGCCGCGCTACGCCGAGGCCGGCTGCGAGCTCACCATCGTCCACCCCGAGACGCTGCGCCAGCCGCACTGGACCTACGCCCACATCCGCGACCTCGGCATGCGGGCCGGCGTCGCGCTCTCGCCGGGCACGCCGCTCGACGTCGTCGAGCACTGCCTCGACCTCGTCGACCTCATCCTCGTCATGACCGTCAACCCCGGCTTCGGCGGGCAGTCCTACCTCGCGACGATGGAGCCGAAGGTCGCCCAGGCCCGCGCGATGATCGCGGCGAGCGGCTACGACATCGAGCTCGAGGTCGACGGCGGCATCGGGCCGGACACGATCGCCGGGCCGGCCGCGGCCGGCGCCGACGTCTTCGTCTCCGGCAGCGCGCTGTGGCGCTACCCGACCTTCACCGAGGGAGTGGCCGACCTGCGCTCGCGGGCGGTCGCCGCGGCACCCTAGCGTCGGGCGGCGACGCAGGTGTGCGGCGACCGGTGGGCTCGGCTGGTTTCGAACCAGCGACCTCTCGCGTGTGAGGCGAGCGCTCTCCCACTGAGCTACGAGCCCGGACGAGCGCCGCAAGGATACCGGGGGCCGCGACCGCGCACCACCGGCGCGGCCGCGGGCCCGGGTTCCATCGGCCGGGAGTCGGTGGCAGGCGCCCCAGGGTGCGACACTTGGGGAATCGCCGCGACGAGCCCCGTCGCGGTCTGCGGTCAGAGAGGTGCGGTGCGTGCAAGAGGCTGACGACTTCGGTCCGACGATGCGCGGGCGGGGCTCGCGCCTGCCCAGGCCACGCCTGCGCCGCGGTGACCGTGGCGCGCGCGCCCCCCGATCGACCCGCCGGGGACAGGGCGGGCGACGGCGTGGTCGGCGCGGCCGGGGTGCGCTCGGCACCCTCGGCCGGACCGTCGGCCTCATCGCCCTCCTCGTCGTCGGGCTCGGCACCGCGCTCCTCCTCTACGCGTCGAGCCAGCTCGAGCGCGAGCCCGTCGACGGGCTCGCCTCGGGTGGCCGCCCCACCAACGTCCTGCTCATCGGCTCCGACAGCCGCGAGGGCATGACCCGCGAGGAGCAGAACGAGCTCACGACCGGCCGAGAGGGGGGAGACCTCGCCGACACGATCCTCGTGCTGTCCTTCCAGGGCGGTGAGGCGGCGCTGCTGTCGTTCCCCCGCGACCTCTACGTCACCCGCTGCGACGGCAGCGACGGGCGGATCAACGCCGCGGTCAACGTCGGCGGCACGAGCTGCCTCGTCGACACGATCACCCGGGTCTCGGGGCTGCCGATCCACCACAGCATGGAGGTGCGCTTCCTCGGCTTCCGCGACGTCGTCGACGCCGTCGGTGGCGTCGAGCTCTGCCTCGACGACCCGATCCGCGACGCCGCGGCGGGCATCGACCTGCCCGCAGGCTGTCAGACGCTCGACGGCGCCGACGCGCTCGGCTACGTCCGGGTGCGCAAGATCGACTCCGACTTCGGGCGCATCGAGCGCCAGCAGGAGTTCCTCAAGGCCCTCGCCGCGAAGGTCGCCGAGCCGCGGACGCTCGTCGACGTGCCGCGCCTGTTCCGCCTTGCCTCTGCCGGCGGCAGCGCGGTCACCGCCAGTGAGCGCACCGGCCCGCTCGCGCTGGCCCACATCGGGTGGGGGATGCGCGGGCTCGCCGGCGGGGCGCCCACCTACACCGTGCCGGCCAACCCCATGACCGTCGGCGGCGCGGCGGTCCTCGCCGTCGACGACACCGAGGGGCCGGCGCTCTTCGAGGCCTTCCGCAGCGGCGCGATCCTCGGCGAACCCGCCGACCCCGAGGCGGTCCAGCGTGAGGACGTCGACGTCGCGGTGCTCAACGGCGCCGGCGTCGAGGGCCTCGCGGGCAACGTCGCCGACGAGCTGCGGGCCCGCGGCTTCGGGATCGCCGACGTCGGCAACGCCGACCGCACGCCGCGCACCGTCGTGCGCCACCCCTCAGGGCAGCGCGATGCCGCCGAGCTCCTCGCAAGCGAGGTCCCCGTCGACGTCGAGCTCCAGGAGGCCGGCGTCGCCGTCGTCACACTCGTGCTCGGCGAGGACCTCCGCGACTGACCGCCACCGGTGCTCGGCGAGGACCTCCGCGACTGACCGCCACCGGTCCGCACCGCGCTCCCCCGCGCCTGCGCTCCGCCGTCGGCCGCGCAGGTCGCCACGCCCGACCCTTGTCTCGAGCCATCCAGACCTCTATACATATGGGAGTCGAGGAAAGGCATCGGAGATGACCGCTGGACACACCGTCACGATGCTCGGGACCGGGCTCATCGCAGGCTTCTACACCCAGACGCTGCACGGCCAGCGCAGCCGCGACCGCGTAGGGATCGTCTACTCCCGCACCGAGGAGCGTGGGCGGGCCTTCGCGGAGCAGTGGGGCATCCCTGAGCGCACGACCGACCTCGCGGAGGCGATCGGTCACCCCGACACTGACGTCGTCGTCATCGGCCTGCCCAACCACCTCCACGAGGAAGCCGTCCGGCTCTGCGCCGAGGCCGGCAAGGCGGTGCTCTGCACGAAGCCACTCGCGCGCGACGCCGCCGAGGCCAAGCGCATCCTCGACATCGTCGACGAGGCCGGCATCTTCGCTGGCTACCTTGAGGACCTCTGCTACACCCCCAAGACCCTCAAGACCATCGACAGCGTCCGCGCCGGCGCGATCGGCGAGGTCACCTGGGCGCGCTCACGCGAGACCCACCCAGGACCGCACTCCGCGTGGTTCTGGGACGGCAAGCTCACCGGCGGCGGTGCGATCATCGACCTCGGCTGCCACTGCATCGAGATCATCCGCAACTTCGTCGGCAAGGACAACCGCCCCCTCGAGGTGGCCTGCTGGACCGACACCCTCTACCACCCCATCGAGGACGAGGACAACGCCGTCGCGCTCATCCGCTTCGAGTCCGGCGCGTTGGGCCAGTTCGAGGTGAGCTGGACCTTCCGCGGCGGCATGGACCTGCGCGACGAGGTGGCCGGCACCGAGGGCACGGTGTGGCTCAACCACTTCCTGCGCACCGGCTTCGAGATGTTCACGACCGGCGGCAGCGGCGGCTACGTCGCCGAGAAGGCCGAGGCCGACGCCGGGTGGCTCTTCCCCGTCGGCGACGAGGTCGTCGAACTCGGCTACGTCGACATGTTCACCGACCAGTTCGAGGCGCTCGACGCTGGGACGACCCCACAGGAGACCTTCTACGACGGCTACGTCGTCAACGCGATCATGGACGCCTGCTACAAGGCCGCGGCGTCGAAGCAGTGGGAGCCCGTCGAGCTCGACTGGCGCGGCGGCAGCACCCCGCGGATCTCCCACGAGCCCGAGCGCTTCGAGGGCAAGGTCGTCATCAAGTCGGAGACCCTGCCCGACGGCCGCCGCAAGATGATCCTCAAGGACGACGACGGAGAGTTCACCGACCGCGTCGTGACTGGCTGAGCCCCCCGGTGCGCGTCGAGGTCGTCGAGGAGACGCGCTGGGCCGAGACGGTCGCCGACCGCTTTTGTGCGCGCCTGCGCCAGCGTCCGCGGCTGCGGGTGTGCCTGCCGACCGGTCGCACCCCGCGCGAGCCCTACGCGGCGGTCGCCGCACGCGTGGCCGGCGGGCAGGCGAGTCTCGCCGAGGCCGAGGTGGTCCTCCTCGACGAGTTCGGTGGGCTGCCCCCCGACGACCCGGCGCGCTGCGCGACGATGCTCGCGCGCGACCTCCTCGACCGGCTCGACGCTCCCCCGGCGGCGGTGCACCGTCTCGACCCCGACACGGGTGACGTCGACGCCGAGTGCGCCCGGTACCGCCGCGTCGTCGCCGACGGAGGCCTCGACCTCTGCCTGCTCGGCATCGGTGCCAACGGCCACGTCGGCCTCAACGAGCCGGGGTCGGCGCCCGACGCGCCCACGCGGCGGGTCGCGCTGGCCCCGGAGACGATCGCCGCGGCGCGCCAGTACGGCGGCGACGCCCCGCAGTGGGGGATGACCCTCGGCCTGGCCGAGATCCTCGCCGCGCATGAGATCTGGCTGCTCGTGGCCGGAGGGCACAAGGCCGGGATCCTCGCCGAGGCCCTCGAAGG
>SLNF01000351.1 GCA_007133145.1 Nitriliruptorales bacterium | reverse complement strand
CGCTCGAGCGTCTCGGCGTCCTTGAGCAGCAGCTCGGTGGCCACGACCTCGAGGTCGCGCGCCGGGTCGACGTCGCCGTCGACGTGCACGACGTCGGGGTCGTGGAAGCAGCGCACGACGTGGCAGACCGCGTCGACCTCGCGGATGTGGGAGAGGAAGCGGTTGCCGAGGCCCTCGCCGCGACTCGCCCCGGCCACGAGCCCGGCGATGTCGTGGAGTTCGAGGGAGGCCGGGGTGACCTTGCGCGAGCCGGCGAGACGGGCGACGTCATCGAGCCGCGGATCGGGGATGGGCACGACCGCGACGTTGGGTTCGATCGTCGCGAAGGGGTAGTTGGCGGCCTCGGCGCCCACGGCCGAGACCGCGGTGAAGAGCGTGGACTTCCCGACATTGGGCAGCCCGACGATGCCAACCTCAAGGCTCACGGGGCGTCGTTCCTCGTTCGGGGGTGGCGTGGGCCGACCCCCGAGGATGCCGTCCCGTCCCGCGGGGCGCCAGCAGCACCGCAGGGCCCGACGGGCGGACGCGCGCTAGGGTCGCGGGAGCATGCACACCGAGATCGAAGGCCACGAACGCGCGCTCGACGGCGACGCCGACCGCGAGGCGCCCGCGGGAGCGGATCGCCTTGCCCCGCTCGCGCGCCCCGCCCTGCTCGACTTCCCCGACCGCGCCCAGCGCGCCGGCCCGAAGGAGGCCTAGCCGTGGACGTCGTCCGCTACACGCAGGCTGTCCCGTTGCTGCGTCGCCCCGTGCTCATCGCCGCGTTCCAGGGGTGGAACGACGCGGGGGAGTGCGCCTCGGCAGCGCTCGAGGCGCTCGGCGTCGAGCTCGAGGCGGCGCCGTTCGCCGAGATCGACGGCGAGGAGTTCTTCGACTTCCAGGTCGCCCGCCCGACGATCCACCGCGGGCCCGACGGGACGCGCATGCTCGACTGGCCCGAGAACCGGCTGCGCTGGGCGAGCCTGCCGGGCACCGACCGCGACCTCGTGCTGCTCAACGGCACCGAGCCGAACCTGCGCTGGCGGGGCTTCTCCCGCGCGGTGCTCGAGATCGCCGACCGCCTCGGCGTCGAGCTCGTCGTCACCGTCGGGGCCTTGCAGGTCGACGTGCCGCACACCCGCCCGACGCCGCTGACGGGCTCGGCGACCGACCCGGCCCTCCTCGACCGGGTCGGCGTGGCCACGAGCGACTACGAGGGCCCGACGGGGATCACCGGGGTGCTCCACCATGCCGTTGCCGACGCCGGTCTCGCGGGACTGTCCCTGTGGGCGGGGGTGCCGCACTACCTCGCCGGGGCGAGCTTCGCCGCGGGGACCCTCGCGCTCGCGGAGGCCATCGTCGGCCTCTTCGACGCCGACGTCTCCCTCGACGAGCTCGCGCGGGATGCGATCACCCAGCGCGAGGAGATCGGGGAGCTCGTCGCCGACGACGAGGAGCTCGCGACCTACGTCAGCGAGCTCGAAGAGCGCATCGACGCGGCAACCGACGCGCTCGGCTCCAGCGATCCCTCGGAGCTTCCGGACTCCTCGGTCTCGGGGGACGAGCTCGCCGCCGAGCTCGAGCGCTACCTGCGCGACCGCGACCGCTGAGCCCGCTGGCGCCCCTCAGCCGCCAAGGCGCTCGCGGACGAGGGCGTTGACGGCCTTGCCGTCGGCCCTGCCCTTGACCCGCGGCATGAGCGTCCCCATGACCTTGCCGATGTCGCCGGGTCCCGACGCGCCGGTCTCGCTGATGGCCTCGTCGACGATCTCGCCGAGCTCGTCGTCGCCGAGCTGCGCTGGCAGGTAGGACCGCAGGAGCTCGAGCTCGCGGCGCTCCTTGCCCGCGAGATCCTCACGGCCGGCCTCGTCGTAGGCCTCGGCGGCCTCGGCACGGCGCTTGGCCTCGCGCCCGAGGAGCTCGATCATCTCCTCATCGGTGAGCTCCGCGCCGTGGCCGGCCTCCGCGCGGAGGTTCTTCATCGCCGCGAGGACGAGCCGCAGCGTCGCCGTGGCCTCGGCGTCGCGGGCCTTCATCGCGGTCTTGAGGTCATGCTCGATCTGCGTCGCGAGGCTCATGGGCCCAAGGGTACCGCCTCCTCGCCCACGACCCTCGCGCGCGGGGAGGCGACTCCTCAGCGCCAGGTCCAGCGGAAGTTCACCGAGAAGTTCACGAGCGCGCCGCAGGCGATCCCGGCGAGCTGGGCGAGGCGGTAGTCGACGACGCGCTCGGCGCCGGTGGCCACCGCGACGGTGACGAGCAGGCCGGCGAGCGCGACGAGGTTGAACTGGGCGAAGCGGCGCAGCGACAGGCGCCTGAGGTGGAAGGTCCACAACTCGTTGCCGAGGTAGTTCGCGATGATCGCGGCCTCGGTCGCCAGCGCCGAGGCCAGCGCGAAGAGGATCCCGAGCTGGCCGTGCAGGACCTCGAGGACGGCGAGGTTGACGAGGACGCCGAGTCCGCCGACGACCCCGAAGCGCAGGCCCGCGGCGCGCCACGCCGGCTTCGCGCGCGGCGGCCCCGCGTTCGCCTCGGGCTCATCGGCCACCGTGGCCTCGTAGCCGGTCAGGAGGCGGCGACCGGGGCGAGGAGCGCGTCGAAGCGCTCGAGGGCCCCGGGGTCGACGTCGAGGTGGCCGGCGGCGACGTTGTCGTCGACGTGGGCGGTCCTGGTGGCGCCGACGATGACGCTCGAGACGCCGGGTTGGCGTAGGCACCAGCGCAGCGCGAGTTGGCTGAGGCTCACGCCCGCCTCGTCGGCGACCCCCTTGGCCGCGGCGACGGCATCGAGGACCTCCTGGGTGAAGTAGCGGCGCATGAACGCGCGCTGCGACCCCGCGGCGCGACTGTCGGGCGGGACCTCGTCGACCGAGCGGTACTTGCCACTGAGGATGCCCATCGCCAGCGGCGACCAGACGACCTGCCCGAGCCCGAGCTCGTCGCAGAGCGGCAGGACCCGCTCCTCGATGCCGCGCCACAGCGCGGAGTACTGCGGCTGGTTCGACACCGGCTCCGGCCAGCCGCGTGCACGGCACAGCGACACCGCGTGGGCGATCTGATCGGCCGACCACTCCGAGACGCCCCAGTAGAGGATCTTGCCGGCGGCGACGAGGTCGGCCATCGTCGCGCAGGTCTCCTCGAGGGGGGTCTCGACGTCGTAGCGGTGGCACTGGTAGAGGTCGACGTAGTCGGTGCCGAGACGGCGCAGGCTCGCGTGGAGCTGCTCGGTGACGTGCTTGCGCGACAGCCCGTGGTCGTTGGGGCCCTCGCCCATCGGGAAGTAGACCTTCGTCGCAAGGACGTAGCGCTCCCGGGGCAGGTCGGCCAGCGCCCGCCCGACGACCTCCTCGGACCGGCCGCGGGCGTAGACGTTCGCGGTGTCGAAGAACGTCACGCCCTGCTCGTAGGCGCGCTTGATGCACGCGGTCGCCGCCTCCTCCTCGACGCTCTCGCCGTAGGTCAGCCACGACCCCAGACCCACGGTCGAGACCTTGAGGCCCCAGCGGCCGAGCCGGCGGTGCTCCATGACGACGTCTCCTCGTGTCGGCGGCGGGCGCGCACCCTACCCCTCCGCGGGCTGCGCGCCCACGACGGCGCGAAGTGGGGGACAAGCGCGGATCGAGGGGGTAGATACGGGCGCGTGAGCTCCTGGACCCCTGCGCAGCTGCGCCATGTCGCCGCCTTCTTCGGGCTGCGGCGCATCGACGCCCCGACGGTCTACGAGTCGTTCGGGGAGGACTTCCTCGCCGCACCGGCGCCCGGCTTCCTCAACCTCGGACTGTGGCCGAGCCCTGCAGGCGACCTCGACGGCGCGCCCGCGGCGGCCCGCCGTCTCGTCACCACGCTCGCCGAGGAGCTGCCGCGCGGCGGCACGATCCTCGACGTCGCCAATGGCCTCGGCGCGCAGGACCTCGTCGTCGCAGCGCTGCTGTCGCCACGGCGGCTCGTCGCGGTGAATCTCACCGCCGCCCAGCTCGTCGCCGGGCGGCCCCGCCTCGAGGCCGCTGGCGCCGACGCGGTCTGTGCCGACGCGACGCGCCTGCCGGTGGCCGCGGGAGCCGTCGACGGCGTGCTCAGCGTCGAGGCCGCGTTCCACTTCCCCTCACGGCGGGTCTTCCTCGCCGAGTGCGCGCGGGTGCTGCGCCCCGGGGGCGTGCTCGCCTTCAGCGACATCGCCGTCGAGCGCGTGCCCAAGGACCCCCTCTCGCTGTTCGCCGGCGCGACGAACACGCGCTTCTGGGGCATTGACCCGCGCAGCGTCGCGAGTACCCGGGCGATCGACGCGCTCGTGCGCGAGGCCGGGTTCACCCGCGTGCGCGTCGAGCGGGTCGGCCACCGCACGATCGACCCGTTCTGCGACTTCCTCGACGCCCGGCTCGCCGCCGCCGACGCGGCGAGCCTGCCGCCCGGCCAACGCTTCGCGGGACGCCGCATCATCGGGCAGTGGCGCCATCTGCGTCGACGGGGGGCGCTCGAGTACCTCCTCGTGCGTGCCGAGCTCCCGGGGGACTGAGCGCCGGCGTCCGCCGAGGCCGGCAGCCCGGCGCGGGCTCAGTTGATCGCGAGCGCCTCGGTGAGGAAGTCGCGCTGGAGGGTGAGCAGGCGCTCGGCGACGACCTCCTGGGGGGTCATGTGCGTCACCCCTGACAACGGCAGCACGCGGTGCGGTCGGCCGGCCTCGGTGAGCGCGCGCGAGAGGCGGAGGGTGTGGGCCACGACGACGTTGTCGTCGGAGAGGCCGTGGATGAGCAGCAGCGGCCTCGCGAGTCCGGCGGCATCCTCGAGGAGCGAGCTGCGGTCGTAGGCCTCGGGCGCGGTGGCGGGGTCCCCGAGGTAGCGCTCGGTGTAGTGGGTGTCGTAGAGCCGCCAGTCGGTGACCGGGGCACCGGCGATGGCCGCGTGGAAGACCTCCGGGCGCCGGAGGACCGCGAGCGCGGCGAGGAAGCCGCCGAAGGACCAGCCGCGGATCGCCACGCGGGTGGGGTCGAGGAAGGGCCAGCGCGTCAGCGCGGCGTCGAGCGCGTCGACCTGGTCAGCGAGCGGAGCGCTCGCGAGGTCGCCGGCGATGGCCCGCTCCCAGGCGGGTCCCCGGCCCGGGGAGCCCCGGCCGTCGGTGACGAGCACGGCGAAGCCCGCCTCGGCGAACCACTGGGACGCGAGGAAGGCCCCCTCGGTGCGCAGGACGCGCTGGGCGTGCGGGCCGCCGTAGGGGTCGAGGAGCACCGGCAGCGGCGTGCGGCCGTCGTGCCAGGAGGGCCGCAGCAGGGCGCTGGCGAGTCGGCGCTCGCCGAGAAGGGTGAGCTCGGGCGCGGCGTGCAGTGGCGGGCGCTCGGCGAGGCTGCGCAGGACCGTGCGACGTCCCGCGGTGCGAACCTCCGCGTGTGGGGCCTGCGCGAGGCTCGCGTGCTCGAGGACGAGCGCGTCGGGTGAGCCGCTCGCCGTCGCGACGCCGCCGCCGGGGTCGAGGCGCTCGGTCCGCCGCTCGTCGAGGTCGACGCGCCAGACCCCCACCTCGGTGGGGTCCGCCGCGGAGGCGGTCACGATCGCGGCGCCGGAGTCGGCTGCGAGGAGGCTGCGGACCTGGAGGCCCTCGGGTGTCAGCGGCTCGTCATCGGCGTAGAGCCGCCGGGTTCCGCCGGGTCCACCGTGGTCGTCGTCGCGCACGGTGAGCAGCCGGTCGCCTGCCCAGCGCGGGGTGCCGGCGACGAGCTCGACCCACGGGGCGCGGGCGAGCCTGCTCGCGAGCGCGGTCGAGCCGTCGTCGGGATCGACGGTCCGGACCTCGACGGTGTGCTGGTCGCGGGACTGCACGGCGATGGTGAGCGGCGCGTCCGCTGGCCAGGTCACCGCGGCGAGGTAGGGCAGCGCCGCGCGGTCCCAGTCCACCGCCAGCGGCTCGCGGTCGGGGGCGACGATCGCGAGGCTCACCTCGGCGTTGGCCTGGCCCGCGGCGGGGAAGCGCAGCGGCCGCGGCGGCGCGTCGGGGTCGACGGGATCGCTGAGGTGCCAGCGGGCGACCGGTGCGACGTCGACGCGGGCCGCGACGAGCCGCTCGCCGTCGGGTGACCACCAAAAGCCGCGGGTGCGGCGCATCTCCTCGGCGGCGACGAACTCCGCGAGCCCCCAGGTGACCTCCGGCTCGGTCGAGGTGGCCACCGTCACGGGCGCGGCGCTCTCGTCGGCGAGGTCGACGACGTGGAGGTCGCCGTCACGGACGAAGGCGAGACGTCGGCCGTCGGGGGAGAGGCGCGGGTCGACGACCGGGGGGTCGAGGCCGGCGTCGCGCACGGTGCCCTCGGCGAGGTCGACGAGCACGACGCGCCCGCCGAGGGGCACCGCAGCGTGGCGCACCGCCCGGTCGGTCGCGAAGCCGACGACTCCGCCGGCCTGCTCGCGCGTGCGCTCGCGGCGGGCACGCTCCTCGGCGGGCAGGTCGGTCTCGTCGACGTCGAGGTCGTCGGGGTCGAGCAAGCAGCGCTCGATCCCGGTCGCCGGCTCACCCACCCAGAGCCGCTGGACGGGGTCGTCGCCGTCGGCCGAGCGCAGGAACACCACCCGGCTGCCGTCGGGCGCGACCGCGAAGGCTTTGGGTCGCCCGAGGGTGAACCGCCGCGTCGCCGCCCAGCGGCGTGGGAAGCTCCCGCTGGACTCCCGCTCGGTCACGAGCCCAGTCCTCGCCCCCGCGCCCTACGGGCCCTGGGTGCGGGCGTCCGACGCCGGCTCGTCGCTGGCTGCGGCCGCGGCCGTTTCGTCGCTGGCGGGCTCGTCGCTGGCGGGCTCG
>SLNF01000113.1 GCA_007133145.1 Nitriliruptorales bacterium | reverse complement strand
GCATCGTGCTCAACGAGCCGAGCGTCGTGGCGATCAACACGAAGAACGGGGCGATCCTCGCCGTCGGCAGCGAGGCCAAGCGCATGATCGGCCGCACGCCCGGCCACATCGTCGCGATCCGCCCGTTGAAGGATGGCGTGATCGCCGACTTCGACGTCACCGAGAAGATGCTGCGGTACTTCATCCAGAAGGTCCACCGCCGCCGCTACCTCGCGTTCCTCAACAAGCCGCGGGTCATCGTCTGCGTGCCCTCGGGCATCACCGGCGTCGAGCAGCGCGCGGTCGAGGAGGCCTCCGTGCAGGCCGGCGCGAGGGCGGCCTACATCATCGAGGAGCCCATGGCCGCGGCGATCGGCGCGGGACTGCCCGTGCACGAGCCGGCCGGGAACATGGTCGTCGACATCGGCGGCGGCACGACCGAGGTCGCGGTCATCTCCCTCGGCGGCATCGTCACGAGCGCCTCGATCCGCATCGGCGGTGACGAACTCGACGAGTCGATCATCAACTATGTGAAGAAGGAGTACTCACTCATGCTCGGCGAGCGGACCGCCGAGGAGATCAAGATGGCGATCGGCTCGGCGTTCCCGCTGCCCGAGGAGAACCACGCCGAGATCCGCGGGCGCGACCTCGTCAGCGGCCTGCCGAAGACCATCGTGATCTCCGCCGAGGAGGTCCGCCGCGCGATCGAGGAGCCGGTGAACTCTGTCGTCGACGCGGTGAAGAACACCCTCGACCGCTGCCCGCCCGAGCTCGCCGCCGACATCATGGACAAGGGCATCGTCCTCACGGGTGGTGGGGCGATGCTCCAGGGCCTCGACGAGCGCCTGAAGCACGAGACCGGCATGCCGATCCACTCGGCCGACAACCCGCTCAACTCCGTGGCGATCGGCTCCGGCAAGGCACTCGAGGAGTTCGAGGCCCTCAAGCGCGTGCTCATCTCGAGCTCCCGTACCTGATCGGCGACCGCGCCGCCGGCCTTGGCCGGTGGTGACCGTCGCCCTCCCGCGCCGATGGCTGACCGACGACGCAGCAGGACCCTCCTCGCCGTCTTCACGCTCGTGGCGCTCGTGCTCATCACGATCGACTACCGCCTCGGTGACGACGGCTTCACCGCGGCGGTGCGCCGCGGGGCGGTCGTCGCGTTCTCGCCGGTCCAGGAGGGCTTCGCCGCGGTCGTGCGACCCGTCGGCTCGTTCGTCGCCACGATCGGGGAGCTCGGCTCGCTGCGCGAGCAGAACGCCGCCCTCGAGGCCGAGCTCAACGAGCTCACCGAGCAGCTGCCGAGCGTCGCCAACCTCGAGCGCGAGAACGCCGAACTGCGGGAGCTGCTCGAGATGCGCGAGCGCCTCGAGCTCACGACGAGCGCGGCGCGCGTCATCGGCCAGCCGCCAGGGGAGCAGGGCTCGACGGTCCTCATCGACACCGGCGCCGACCAGGGCGTCGACGTGGGCATGGCGGTGCTGTCCGCGCGGGGCCTCGTCGGCAAGGTCACCGAGGTGACGGCCTCGCACGCCCGCGTCGAGCTCCTCACAAGCCCGAGCGCCCGCTACGCGGTGCGCGTGGCCGAGAACGCCGAGACGGGGCTGCTCCGTGGCCAGGGCGCCGATCCCTTCCAGCTCGAGCTGCTCGACCCCGAGGCCGACGCCGAGCCCGGCGACGAAGTCGTCACGCGGACCTTCCAGGCCTCCACGATCCCCGACGGGCTGCCGATCGGGGAGATCATCGAGGAGCAGAGCGCCGGCGCGGGCGAGCGCTTCCTCCTCGTGCGCCCCTACGTCGACTTCCGGCGCCTGTCCTTCGTGCAGGTCGTCCTCGACGCCCCCGAGGCGCCGGCCGACCTCGACCCCGACGACGTCATCGAGCCCGAGGAGGGCGAGCGCCCCGATCCGCCGTCCGATCCCGACGACGGTGACGCCGAGGACGAGGCTGGCGACGACGGCGCGGAGGAGGAGTGATCCTCCGAGGGGCCGTCATGGCTCTCGTGCTCGTGACGGCCCTGCTCCTGCAGACGGTCGTCGCGCCTGCAGTGGCCGTGGCCGGGGTCGTGCCCGACCTCGTCGTGCTCACCGTCCTCGTGCTCGGGCTGCTCGAGGGGCCCGGCTCCGGTCTGCGCTACGGGTTCGCCGCCGGCCTCGCCGTCGACCTCCTCGCCTCGGGCGACACCATTCTCGGCACCTCCGCGCTCGTCTTCCTCCTCGTCGGCTACGCCGCCGGGGCGGCACGACCCTACCTCGCCGCCAACGAGCTCCTCGGCCAGACGCTGGCCTCTGCCGCGGGCAGCGCTGCGATCGTGCTGCTGTCGCGCCTGCTCGAGGTCGTCCTCGGCGTCGATGGCCCCGACGTCGTGAGCCTCCTGCTCGAGGCGGTCGGCGTCGCGGTCTGGGCGGTGCTGCTCGCTCCGCCGCTGCTGCTCCTCCTGCGCACGGTCCTCAGCTCCCTGCCCGACCAGCCGCAGGCCAGCTGACCATGACCGTTGGCCGAGCCCCCGCCAGGGGCCGGACAACCCGGGCGTTGCTAGGCTCGGGGACGTGCATTCCCTCAACGCCAAGGCCTCCGTCGACGAAGCGGAGAGCACGAGACTCCGGCTCACCTTCCTCGCGCTCATCGTGGCGAGCCTCTTCGTGCTGCTCTTCGCGCGCCTGTGGTACCTCCAGGTCATGGCTGGCGCGGAGTACGCCGACCTCGCCGAGGGCAACGCGGTGCGCACGGTCAGCCTCGAAGCACCCCGAGGGGTCCTGACCGACCGTCACGGCGAGCTGCTCGTGGAGAACCGCTACGCCTACGTCGTCGGTGTGCAGCCCTCCGAGCTCGGGGAGGAGGAGGACGAGGTCATCGCCGACCTCGCCGACCTCCTCGGCACGACACCCGAGGAGATCTGGGAGGACATCGAGACCTCCCGCGTGAGTCCGCTGCGGCCGCGGCCCGTCGCCTTCGACGTGCCCGAGGAGATCGTCCTCTACATCTGGGAGAACCAGTCGACCCGCTACCCCGGCGTCTACGCCGAGCTCCTGCCGCGGCGGGAGTACCCTCAGGGCGACCTCGCTGCGCACGTGCTCGGCTACCTCACCGAGATCAGCGAGGACGAGCTGGCCGAGGAGCGCTACGCCGACTACCGCGCCGGCGACCTCCTCGGCGCCGCCGGCGTCGAACGCACCTACGAGGAGGTCCTGCGGGGCATCGAGGGCCTGCGCCGCCTCGAGGTCAACCCCGCAGGGGACGTGCTCCGCCAGATCGACGAGGTCCTGCCGACCCCCGGCGCGGACCTGCGCCTCACGCTCGACGTCGGCGTCCAGCGGGCCGCCGAGGAGGCCCTCGCCGAGGGGATCGCCGTCGCGCGCGCGACCGTCGACCCCCGCGGGATCGCGCCGACGCTCGAGGCGCCCGGCGGCGCCGCCGTCGTCCTCGACGCCGACACCGGCGCGGTCCGGGCGATGGCCTCGTACCCGACCTACGACCCCGCGGAGTTCGTCGGCGGGGTCAGCCAGGAGTACTTCTCGGCGATCACCGACCCCGACAACGACTTCCCGCTCCTCAACCGTGCGATCCAGTCGAGCTACCCGCCCGGCTCGGTGTGGAAGATCGTCACCGCGGCGACCGCGCTCGAGGAGGACTACGTCTCGCCCGGCTCGACGCTGCCCTGCCCGGGGCAGTGGGAGTGGAACGAGCAGGTCTTCCGCAACTGGAACCCCGCCAGCGGGGGGCACATCACGATGGCCCAGTCGCTCGTGGAGTCCTGCAACACCGTCTACTACGAGCTCGCCCGGCGCATGTGGAACGACGAGCAGGCCAGCGGTGCCGAGCGTGAGATCCTGCCCGAGGGCGCGGCCGCGTGGGGCTTCGGCGAGCCCACGGGGATCGACCTGCCCTCCGAGCGCGGAGGGGTCGTGCCTGGTCGCGCCTGGAAGCAGGAGTTCTGGGAGAGCGCCCGCGACGGCTACTGCGCGCAGGCCGCTGCCGCCGAGGAGGGCAGCTACGCCGAGGAGCTCTACACCGAGTTGTGCAGTGAGCGCGGGGCGACCTGGCGCGGGGGTGACGCGGTGAACATGTCGACCGGCCAGGGCGACGTCCAGACGACCCCCCTGCAGATGGCCCACGCCTACGCGACCGTCGCCAACGGCGGCACCCGCGTGCAGCCGCACGTCGTCGAGGCCATCGAGCGCCGCGACGGCGAGGTGGAGGAGCTCGGTGGCGAGTCGCTCGAGGGGCCCGAGTTCGCCGACTCCACCCTCGACGTGCTCCAGCGCGGCCTCGAGGGCGTGACCGGCCCCGGTGGGACCGCGAGTAGCGTCTTTGCCGACTTCGGCCCGGCGATCGCCGGCAAGACCGGCACCGCGGAGTTCGGCAAGACCCGACAGCCCTACTCATGGTTCGCCGCCTACAACGTCGAGCCGCACGACGGCGAGCGCTACGTCGTCGTCGTCGTCGTCGAGGAGGGCGGGGGCGGCAGCCAGACCGCGACGCCGATCGTCCGGCGCATCTTCGAGGAGCTGCTCGAGGTCGGGGTCACCGACATCGAGGCGGGGGAGGCGACCGAGTGATGGCCACGCCCTTCGAGGACGTCAGCGAGGGACGCCGCCAGCGTGAGGCGGTGCAGCGCACCTGGACCGACGTGTATGCCCCCGCGCGTCACGTCGATCCCGCCCTCGCCCTCACCGCCGTCGCGCTGTCCCTGCTGGGCCTCGTCTTCATCTACTCGGCGACGAGCCCGGTGCTCGAGGCCGGGGACCTCGACCCGCTGCTCTTCGTCAACCGCCAGCTCGTCGCCCTCGGGGTAGGCCTCGCGGCCATGGTCGCCGCGATGTCGGTGGACTACCGCGTCCTGCAGGTCTGGGCGCCGGTGCTCTACGGCGTCGCGATCCTCATGCTCGTCGTCCTCGCCTTCGTCGGCGAGGCGGTGAGTGGCTCGGCGCGCTGGCTCGTCATCGGAGGCCTGCAGTTCCAGCCCTCCGAGCTCGCGAAGCCCGCGCTCATCGTCGTGCTCGCGGCGCTGTTCCACGAGCGCCGCGAGAGCGCCCTCGGCCTGCGCGCGCTCGTCGAGGCGCTCGTGCTCGCCGCGGTGCCGATGGTGCTCGTCATCCTCCAACCCGACCTCGGCACGGCGATGGTCTTCGTCGCGATCACCTTCGCGGTGCTGCTGCTCGCCCGCGTTCGGGTGCGCTACCTCGCCGCGCTCGCGGTCATCGGCGTCGTGTCGATCCTCGGCGCGCTCCAGCTCGACCTCATCCAGGAGTACCAGCTCGAGCGCCTGACCTCGTTCCTCAATCCCGAGGCGGCCGACGTCCAGGACGACCTCTACAACCTCAACCAGGCGCAGATCGCCATCGGCTCGGGCCAACTCGCGGGCCAGGGGCTCTTCGAGGGCACCCAGACCCGGCTGTCCTACGTGCCGGAGAACCACACCGACTTCATCTTCACCGTCCCCGCCGAGGAGCTCGGCTTCCTGGGCTCGAGCCTCGTGCTGGGCCTGTTCGGGATGCTGCTCTACCGGGGTCTACGCATCGCCGCGCTCTCGCGCGACACCTTCGGCACGCTCATCGCCGGCGGGGTCGTCGCCGTCATCGCCTTCCAGGTCTTCATCAACATCGGCATGTCGCTCGGGCTCATGCCGATCACGGGGCTGCCCCTGCCGTTCCTCTCCTACGGTGGCACGAGCCTCATCTCGACGTTCATCCTCATCGGCATCCTCCAGAACGTCCACATGCGCCGGTTCTCCTGAGCCACGCGCCGCGCATGCGCTCCGCTACACTGCGGGGCGTCTTCGCCGACGCGCCGCCCACCGGCGCGCCCCCACCGCCGTCCTGCCGCGCAGGGAGGGCCACGATCAGCCGCAGCACCACCTCCGTCTGGCCGCAGCTCGAGCCGTTGCTCACCTCGGTCCGCAAGCCCGCCCGCTACGTCGGCGGCGAGGGCAACGCGGTCGTGAAGGACCCCGCGAGCGTCGAGCGGCGCTGGCTGCTCATCTACCCCGACGTCTACGAGGTCGGGCAGCCCAACCAAGGCGTGCAGATCCTCTACGAGGTCCTCAACGAGCGTTCCCCCGTCGCCGCCGAGCGCGGCTACGCCCCGTGGCCGGACATGGAGGCGCTCCAGCGAGATCACGCGATCCCGTTCTTCTCCCTCGAGTCGCACCTGCCCATGACGGCCTTCGACATCGTCGGCTTCTCGCTGTCGGCGGAGGTGGGCGCCACCAACGTCCTCACCTGCCTCGACCTCGGCGGCGTCCCGCTGCGTGCCGTCGACCGCGGTGAGGGCGACCCGCTCGTGCTCGCCGGCGGCCACGCGGCGTTCAATCCCGAGCCGCTCGCGCCGTTCCTCGACGTCGTCGTCGCCGGCGACGGCGAGGAGTTCGTCGGCGAGCTCGACGACCTCCTCGCCCGGGCGCAGCGGCAGGGGTGGTCGCGGGCGAGCCTGCTCGAGGGCGCCGCGAGGCTCGAGGGCGCCTACGTGCCCGCGCTCTACGAGCCGGTCTACGAGGACGCCGCCAGGCCCGGTGAGACGCTGCCGCGGTTGCGCTCCACCCGTCCCCGGCGGGCCGACCTGCCCGAGCGCATCCCCAAGCGCACCGTCGCCGACCTCGACGCCTGGCCCTACCCCAAGCGGCAACTCGTGCCGTTGACCGAGACGGTCCACGAGCGCTACGCCGTGGAGATCTTCCGCGGCTGCACGCGCGGCTGCCGCTTCTGCCAGGCCGGGATGATCACCCGGCCGGTCAGGGAGCGCTCGAAGGCCACGATCGAGGCGATGGTCGCCGAGGGTCTCGCGAGCACCGGCCTCGAGGAGGTCGGGCTGCTCAGCCTCTCGAGCGCGGACCACTCCGAGATCCGCGGGCTCTGCGGCGACCTCGCCGACGCCTACGACGGCACGAACACGAGCCTGTCGCTGCCGTCGACCCGCGTCGACGCCTTCAACGTCGCGCTCGCCGAGGAGCTCTCCCGAGGGGGACGCCGCAGCGGGCTCACCTTCGCGCCGGAGGCTGGCACCGAGCGGATGCGCGCGGTCATCAACAAGCACGCTAGCGAAGCCGACATGCTGCGCACCGCCGAAGCCGCCTACGCCAGTGGCTGGCGCCACCTCAAGCTCTACTTCATGGTCGGTCTGCCGACCGAGACCGACGACGACGTCCTGGGCATCGCCGAGCTCGGACGCAAGGTCGCCGCGATCGGTCGGCAGCACGGCAGGAAGCACACGGTCACCGTCTCGGTGGGGGGGTTCGTCCCCAAGGCGCACACCCCGTTCCAGTGGTGCGCCCAGGACCCGCCCGAGGAGATCCGGCGCAAGCTCGCGCTGCTGCGCCAGCGCGTCTCCGCCGAGCGCAACCTCACGGTGCGTGCCCACGATCCCGAGCCCGGCCTCGTCGAGGGGCTGCTCGCCCGCGGCGACCGGCGCGTTGCCGACGTCGTCGAGCGCGCGTGGTCGCTCGGCGCCCGCTTCGACGGCTGGGCCGAGCACTTCGACCTCGCTGCCTGGCAGCGGGCCAGCGAGGAGCTCGGGATTGATCCTGCCTGGTACACCCAGCGGCCCCGCGACGTCGACGAGGCGCTGCCGTGGGACCACCTCGACAGCGGCCTCGAGCGCGACTGGCTGCGTGACGACTACGAGGAGGCCCTCGCCGGGCGCGAGCTCGACGACTGCCGCTGGGGCTCCTGCTACGACTGCGGCGTGTGCCTCGGCCTCGACCTCGACCACGAGCTCGCGGCCGGGCGCGGAGCGACTCTGCGTGCGAGCCCGGGTTAGGTACACCAAGCGCGGCAAGCTCCGGTTCGTCTCGGCGATCGACCTGGGGCGGGTGTGGGAGCGGGCCCTGCGTCGCGCGGGCGTCCCGATCGCCTACTCCGAGGGCTTCCACGCCCACCCGAAGGTGAGCTTCCCCGACGCGCTGCCGCTCGGCTACGCGTCGTTGGCCGAGTACGCCGAGCTGCGCTTCGCCGAGCCCGTCGACCTCCCCGAGGCGATGACCCGGCTCAACGCCTGCCTGCCCGAGGGCGTCGACGTGCGCAGTGCCGTCGAGGTTGCCGAGGGCGCCCCGCGCCTCGCGAAGTGGCTGCGTGCCTCGGTGTGGGACCTCGCCTACCCCGAGACGGCCGCCGCCGCGCTGCCGCCCGCCGTGCGCGCGGTCACCGACGCCGGGGAGGTCCTCGTGGCGCGCCTCCGCAAGGAGGAGGCGACGACGCTCGACCTGCGCCCGGCCATCCACCATCTCTCCACCACCGACGACGCCGAGGACGGCGTCACCACCCCGACCGTGCGTGCGACGCTGCACCACGTCGAGCCGCCGATGCGCCCCTCCGAGGTGCACCGCGCGCTCGACGACGCGACGCGCCGCCTGGCCGGGGTGGCGCTCCCCGCACCCACCGTGACGACGCGCATCGCGCAGGGGGAGCCGACCGCGGAGGGCCTCCGCGAGGCCCTCGACGGCACGCTCGTGCCGTCACACCCCGAGAACCCCGAAGAGGCGACTTACCGTGACCGACAGCCAGCAGCCCCCCGAGAACGAGGAGACGACGACCGCGGCGTCGCGCACCCGGGTGCGCACCCGCACCCGCACGCGCCGCGCTGAGGTCGACCCGTCGCCCGCCGACGCCGAGGCCGCCGCGTCCGAGCCCGACGCCGACGGCCCCGGCGGAGTGGACGCCGAGGCCGAGCCCTCCGCGTCGGACGCCGGCGGCGAGGACGCCGAGGGAGGGAGCGGGAGCACGGCGAGCACCGACGAGCATGCCACCGAGGTTGCTGCGCTCCCGGCAGAGACCTCAGGCGATGACGCCGAGCCCGACGCCTCCACCGCCGCCGGGGCCGACGAGGCGGGTGCCGACGACGAAGCGGCCGCCTCGGCCGAATCCGAGTCCGACGCCTCCACCGCCGCCGGGGCCGACGAGGCGGGTGCCGAGGCCTCCGCCGAGAGCGACGGCGACCGGGACGAGGCGAAGGTCCGCCGTCGCGGGCGTCGCGGCCGCCGTGGCGGGCGTGGACGGCGTGGTGGTCGTGGCCGGGGTGGGTCGGGGTCCTCCGGTGCCCAGGGGGGCGGCGACGGCGCGCCGGCAACGGCGGGTGCGGAGACCTCCGACGAGCAGCGCGCCGCGGACGTCTCGGCGCAGGAGGAGGCCGCCGCGGAGCCTCCCGCCGAGGCGCCTCCTGCCGAGGGGGACGGCAACGAGGGCGGCCAACGCCGGCCCGCGACGCGGACCGCCGCCGGGCGGCGGGGCCAGCGCTCCTCGCGTCGACGCAGTGGTCAGGGCCGTGGCCGCGGAGGCCGCCCCCACGGCGGGGTGTCGGAGGAGACCCGCCGGGCCATCACCGAGGGGCCGCCGCGGCGGATGCTCGTCAACGTGGGCGAGCAGCGCACCCAGCTCGCGGTGCTCGAGGAGCGGGACCTCGTCGAGCACTACGTCACGCGCAAGGAGGACGCCTCGATCGTCGGGAACATCTACAAGGGGCGGGTGCAGAACGTCCTGCCCGGGATGGAGGCGGCGTTCGTCGACATCGGCCAGGGCCGCAACGGTGTGCTCTACGCGGGGGAGGTCGACTACGACGAAGCCGACCTCGACGGCGACGTGCCGCGCATCGAGCAGACCCTCAAGCCCGGCCAGTCCGTGCTTGTCCAGGTCACCAAGGACGCGATGGGCACGAAGGGCGCGCGGCTGACCCAGAGCCTCTCGCTCGCCGGCCGCTTCTGCGTCCTCGCCCCCGGTGAGGGGATGCTTGGCATCAGCCGGAAGCTCACCGACGAGGAGCGCGACCGCCTGCGGAGCATCCTTGGCGAGATCCGACCGGAGGGCTTCGGCCTCATCGTGCGCACGGCGGCGGAGGGCGCGAGCCGGGAGGCGCTCGAGGCCGACGTCTCCCGGCTCGTCACTCGCTGGGAGAAGGTCCAGAAGCGTGCGGAGAAGGCCAAGGCCCTCGAGGCGGTCTACACCGAGCCCGACCTCGTCATCCGTGTGATCCGCGACATCTTCGGGCCGGAGTACACCGAGCTCGTCGTCGACTCGGCCGAGCTCGGCGAGGAGGTCCGTGCCTACCTCGCCGACGTGAGCCCCGAGCACGTGGACAAGGTCAGCGTTCACGAGGGCGAGGAGTCCCTCTTCGACGCCTACGACGTCACGACGCAGATCCGCCGGGGCCTCGAGAAGAAGGTGTGGCTCAAGTCCGGCGGCTACCTCATCATCGAGAAGACCGAGGCGATGTGGGTCATCGACGTCAACACCGGACGCTTCGTGGGCAAGGACAACCTCGAGGAGACCGTGCTGCGCAACAACCTCGAGGCCGCCGACGAGATCGCCCGGCAGCTGCGGCTGCGCGACATGGGCGGGATCATCGTCATCGACTTCGTCGACATGATCGTGCCGGCCAACCGCGAGGAGGTCCTCAAGCGCTTCCGCCGTGAGCTCGCCCGCGACAAGACGAAGTCGCGCGTCATGGAGATCTCGAAGCTCGGGCTCGTCCAGATGACGCGCAAGAACGTGAGCCAGGGGTTGACGGAGTCCTTCACCGAGACCTGCGACTGCTGCGAGGGACGGGGCGCAAAGATCGTCGACCTCGGCTGAGCGCGCGTCCGTCCGCGTTGACGGGGTCGGCCCCCGAGCCTACACTCAGGGGTCGGCGCGAGCGTCGCGTGCGGCCCTGCCCGCGGCCGTGTCCCGCCCCACCGGCGACCCACGCCGACCGACCGATGCACCAGTCCCCGTCGCGCCGCTGCGCGACCGTACGCAGGAGAGCCGCGATGTACGCCGTCATCGCCACAGGTGGCAAGCAGTACCGCGTCGAGGAGGGTGACACCCTCGACGTCGAGCGCCTCGAGGCCGACGACGACGGCACGGTGTCGCTGCGTCCGGTCATGCTCGTCGCCGACGACGGCTCGGTGACCGTCGGCGCCGACGCGCTCGAGGGGGCCCGCGTGGCCGCGAGCGTTGTCGAGGAGCGCCGCGGGCCCAAGCTCACGGTCTTCACCTACCGCAACAAGACCGGCTACCGCCGCAAGAAGGGTCATCGCCAGCACCTGACGCGGATCCGCGTCGACGCGATCACCGGCTAGGAGGAGCGCCATGTCAACGAAGAAGGGCGGTGGCTCGACCGACAACGGTCGTGACTCCAACCCCAAGATGCTCGGCGTGAAGCGCTACGGCGGCCAGACAGTGACCGCCGGGACGATTCTCGTCCGCCAGCGCGGCACGAAGATCCACCCCGGCGCCAACGTCGGGCGCGGGGGCGACGACACGCTCTTCGCCCTCACCGACGGCACGGTGTCGTTCCGCACGAGCGGCAAGCGCAAGTTCGCCGAGGTCGACGAAGCCTAGGGGCACCCGCGCCGGCGACGCGGCCGCGTGGCCCGTGGGCCGCCAGCGGTCACGACCCTGCGGCCGCTTGCCGCGCCAGCCCTGCCGAGGCCAGCGCGAGCGCGACGCTCGGCACGGCTGCGGCCTTCGGCAGACGCCCGCGCAGCCCGGCCGCCCCGAGCACGACGGCGTCGGCGAGGTTCATCGCCGCCGCCCATCGCAACAGCCCGCGCCGCGCGTCGGCGTCCGCGGTGGCGATCGCCCCTCCGATGACGAGCTCGCGGGTGGCGTAGAGGCGTCCGGTCCAGGCCACGGCGGTCTCCCGCTGCGGGTCGAGGCCGATGAGGCGTGCCGCCGAGGTCGGGCTGATCCAGCCGGCGAGGCCGAGCCCGAAGCGGATCGCGAGATGCCCGGCGAGTGGGCCTTCGCGCATGGTCATGTCCTCCGGGGACGTGCCGCAGCCCACGGCTGCGGACGGTGGGCGTTGACCGCCAGGGTGCCCCACCCGCCGCGGCCATGCCCTTCGGCCTCTGCAGGTTCCCTGCGCTCCGACCCGAGTAGGCTGGCAGACGGTGTTCATCGACGAAGTCAAGGTCCATGCGAAGGCGGGTCGCGGCGGCGACGGCGTGACGTCCTTCTTCCGCCAGCCCTACGAGCCGAAGGGTCCGCCCGACGGCGGCGACGGGGGCGAGGGTGGCTCCGTGGTCGTGCGGGCGAGCGAGGACCTCGCGAGCCTCGTCGACTACCACCACCGGCCCCACCGTGCCGCCACCCGGGGCCGTCACGGGTCGGGGGATCGCCGCAAGGGCGCTGACGGGCAGGACGAGGTCCTCCTCGTGCCCGTCGGCACCGTCGTGAGCGACACCGACGGCGTGCCGCTCGCCGACCTCGCGGCTGCCGGCGACGAGGTCGTCGTCGCCAGGGGCGGGCGCGGCGGCCGCGGCAACGCGGCGTTCCGCACCGCGCGCCGGCGCAGCCCGCGGTTCCACGAGCTCGGCGAGCCCGGGGAGGAGCGCTGGCTCGTGCTCGAGCTCAAGCTCGCCGCCGACGTCGCCCTCGTGGGCTTCCCCAACGTCGGCAAGTCCTCGCTCATCTCGCGCATCTCCGCCGCTCGCCCGAAGATCGCCGACTACCCCTTCACGACGCTCTCACCGGCGCTCGGCGTCGTCCGTCACGACGACGTCGACCTCGTCGTCGCCGACGTGCCCGGTCTCATCGAGGGGGCCGCCGAGGGCCGTGGCCTCGGGCACGCGTTCCTGCGGCACGTCGAGCGGGCCAGGGTCCTCGTCCACGTGCTCGACTGCGCGAGCCATGACCAGCGCGATCCCCGTGAGGACCTAGAGGTCGTGCTCCGCGAGCTCTCGCGCTATGCCCCCGAGCTCCTCGAGCGCCCGGCGATCGTCCTGCTCAACAAGGTCGACGCCGACCGCGAGGTCGCCGAGATCGTCCGGCCCGACCTCGAGGACGCGGGATGGGAGGTCGTCGTCGGCAGCGCGGTCAGCGGCGAGGGCATCCCGGCGCTCGTCGGCCGTCTCGCCGAGCTCGTCGCCCGGCTGCGGACCGAGGAGCCGCGCGCCGTGGCCGAGTCGGCGACGACCCGCCCGGTGCTGCGTCCGCAGGCGGAGGAGGGCTTCGTCGTCGAACGCGCCGACGACGGGTTCCGCGTCCGCGGTCCGCAGGTCCGCCGCTGGGTCGCGATGACCGACTTCGACAACGACGAGGCCGTCGCCTACCTCGCGGGACGGCTCGCGCGGGCCGGCGTCGAGCGCGCCCTCGTCGCCGCAGGGGCGCGGGAGGGTGATCCCGTCGACCTCGAGGGGGTGGCCTTCGACTTCGCCCCCGAGCTCGACACCCTCCCGCCCGAGGAGCGGGCCGCCCTCGCCGAGGCGGCGGCCGACGCGGCCTCCGGTGACGAGACCTCCGATGCGCACGACCGCGGCGGCGGGGAGGCCGGGTCATGAGCCGGCCGCGCTTCCCCCGCCCGGCGCGGGTCGTCGTCAAGGTGGGCTCCTCGAGCCTGCGCACGCCCGAGGGTGACCTCGACCGGCACCTGGCCGCTGCGCTCGTCGACCAGCTCGCCGGAGTCCGTGCGCAGGGCAGCGAGATCGTCCTGGTCTCGAGTGGCGCGGTCGCCGCGGGGCTGCGCCCGCTGGGCCTCGCCCGGCGGCCGACCGATCTCCCACAGCTGCAGGCGGCCGCAAGCGTCGGGCAGGGCCTGCTGCTGCACACCTACCAGGACCGCTTCGCCGGGCATGGCCTCGCGTGCGGACAGCTGCTGCTCACCCCCGACGACGTCGTCGACCGCACCCGCTACCTCAACGCCCGCAGCACCTTCGACACCCTCCTGGAGCTCGGCGCGGTGCCGATCGTCAACGAGAACGACACCGTCGCCACCGAGGAGCTCCGCTTCGGCGACAACGACCGGCTTGCTGCGCTCGTCGCGAGCATGCTCGGCGCCCACCTCCTCGTCCTGCTCACCGACGTCGAGGGGCTGCTCGACGTCGCCGGCAGCGGGGAGCTCATCGACCGGGTCGACGACCTCAACGCCGTCGAGGTGCCCCGGGACCGCCGGGCCGGCTCGGAGGTCGGCAGCGGCGGGATCGCCTCGAAGCTCGAGGCGGCGCGCATCGCGACGTTCAGCGGCGCGAGCGCGGTCATCGCCAGCGCCCGGCGCCCCGGTGTCGTGGGTGACGTCGTGGCGGGGGCGGCGGTCGGCACGTGGTTCCCGCCCTCCTCGCACCGGCCCGAGAGCCGCAAGCTCTGGATCGCGTTCGCGCGGACCCCGCGCGGGGCGCTGAGCGTCGACGCCGGCGCCGAGCACGCCTTGCGGTCCCGCGGCTCCTCGCTGCTGCCGGTCGGCATCACCGGCGCGGCGGGCGACTTCCGCCCCGGTGACGCCGTCGACGTGCGCGGCCCCGACGGGGCGCTCATCGCCCGGGGGCTCGTCGGCTACGACCGTGAAGGCGTCGAGGCGCTGCGGGCCGACGATCGCGACGTCTCCACGCCCCGCTCCAAGGCGGTCGTGATCCACCGCAACCAGCTCGTGCTGCTCTGAGCCCTCGTCTCAGGCCTCGGGGAAGGCCGGCGGTCGGGACGACTCGCGCCAGAGGTCCTGGTCGGCGACCTGGAGCACGAGCTCGTCGATGAGCTCGGGTCGGACCTCGAGCAGCCGCCAGAGCTCGAGCGCCTTGCCGAGCTCGGAGTGCCAGCGCACGAGGACCTCGTCGTCCTCGCGGTCGAGCTCGACGAACAGCGAGCGCGCCGGCGTGAGGCGGCGCGAGGAGATCTTCGCGATGAACTCCTCGCCGGAGGCCGTCCAGCCCATCCGTACGACGAAGCTCTCCGGGCTGTGGGCCTTGAGGGCCCCAGCGGCCTCGGTGAGGCGGTCGACGAGCTCGCCGTGGCGCGCGGGAGCGGCGGCGCGCCGCTCGGCCTCCTCGCGCTCGGCGCGCTCCGCGGCCTCGCGCTCGAGCCGGTCCATCTCCTGCTCGGCCTGCGCACGCTCCTTGGCGAGCTCGGCGTTGCGCGCGAGCTTTGCCTGCAGTGCCGACTCGAAGTCGCCCATCGCCTCGGTCCTCGACTCCTGTGATCGCCTTCGGCGCCGCCGTGTGACGCACCAGCGGCTACCATGCCACGAGCCGCGCCCCGCCGCTCGCGGCGCTGGCCAGCTGCTCGGCTGCCCCGGGAGCGCGGGCCCTCGACGAAGGAGCCTCTCCGTGTCCGACGTCCGCGATGCCTGCGCCGCCGCCAAGGCCGCCGCGCCCGCGCTCGCCCAGGCCACCGCCGCACAGCGTGACGCCGCGCTGGAGGCGATGGCCGCGGCCCTCGACGCCAGTCACGCAAGGGTGCTCGAGGCCAACGCCACCGATCTCGCGACCGCTCGCGAAGAGGGTGTGTCGACGGCCCTGCAGGACCGTCTCAGCCTCACCTCCGAGCGGCTCGAGGGCATCGCCGCGGCCCTGCGCGAGCTCATCGACCTGCCCGACCCCGTCGGCGTCGTCGAGCGGGGCTTCACCCGCCCCAACGGCCTCGAGATCCTCCAGGTGCGGGTGCCGCTCGGCGTCGTCGCG
Organism: Nitriliruptorales bacterium; assembly: GCA_007133145.1. GTDB lineage: Bacteria > Actinomycetota > Nitriliruptoria > Euzebyales > Egibacteraceae > T1Sed10-49. The sequence continues at coordinate 6,775 of SLNF01000113.1, read as the reverse complement.
ATGGTCTACGAGGGCCGGCCCAACGTCACCGTCGACGCCGCTGGCCTCGCGGTCAAGAGCGGCAACGCCTGCGTCCTGCGGGGCTCCCGCACGGCGATCCACTCCAACACCGCCCTCGCTGAGATCCTGCGCGAGGCGCTGGCAGGACAGGGGCTGCCCGCCGACGCCGTGAGCCTCATCGCCGACACGAGCCGCGACAGCGTCGCCGAGCTCGGTCGGGCTCGCGGGCTCGTCGACCTCCTCATTCCGCGGGGCGGCGCCGGGCTCATCAACGCCGTCGTGGAGCAGTCCTCGGTGCCGGTCATCGAGACCGGCGTCGGCAACTGTCACGTCTATGTCGACCGTGCCGCCGACCTCGACCGCGCCGTCGAGATCGTCGTCAACGCCAAGACCCACCGTCCCAGCGTCTGCAACGCCGCCGAGACGCTCCTCGTGCACGCCGACGTCGCTGGCGAGGCGCTGCCCCGCCTGGCCGCGGAGCTGTCGGCCGCCGGGGTCGAGCTGCGCGGCGACGAGCGAGCCCGGTCTCACGCGTCGATGACCCCGGCCGCCGCGGAGGACTGGGACGCCGAGTACCTCGATCTCATCCTCGCCGTCGGCGTCGTCGACGGCCTCGACGAGGCGATCGCCCACGTCGCCGCGCACGGCACCGGGCACACCGAGGCGATCGTCACCGAGGACCGCGCCGCGGCCCGGCGCTTCACCGCCGAGGTCGACGCGGCTGCGGTCATGGTCAACGCCTCGACCCGCTTCACCGACGGGGGCGAGTTCGGCTTCGGCGCCGAGATCGGCATCTCCACGCAGAAGCTGCACGCCCGCGGACCGATGGGCCTCGCCGAGCTCACGACGACGAAGTACGTCGTCGAGGGTGACGGACAGGTGCGCCGCTGACGCCCCGGCCACCGCCGGGTCCCGCCCCGACGCGCCGCTAGACTGCCCGCCATGAGCGGTCAGCGTCTCGGGATCATGGGCGGGACCTTCGATCCCGTCCACCTCGGTCACCTCGTCACCGCCGAGCAGGCACGGGCCGACCTCGGCCTCGACGAGGTCGTCTTCCTGCCCGCCGGGCAGCCCTGGCAGAAAAATGACGACACGACGTCCGCCGAGCACCGCTACCTCATGACCGTGCTCGCGACGGCGGCCAACCCCGCGTTCAGCGTCTCCCGGGTCGAGGTCGACCGCGACGGGCCCACCTACACCGTGCAGACCCTCCGCGAGCTGCGCGCGCAGCTGCCCGACGGCGAGCTCTTCTTCATCACCGGCGCCGACGCGATCCTCAACATCCTCACCTGGAAGGACGCCGACGAGTGCCTCGAGCTCGCGACGTTCGTCGCGGCGACCCGCCCCGGCTACGACCTCGCCCGGCTCGAGACCGAGGGCATCCGTGCGGAGGTCTGCGTCCTCGACGTCCCCGCGCTCGCGATCTCCTCCACCGACGTCCGTGAGCGCTTCGCCGCGGGACGGGCGGTCCGCTACCTCATCCCCCGTGAGGTCGAGGAGTTCGCGCGCAAGCACGGGCTCTACGGCACCGACGGCAACGGCCTCGCGCTCGGCGGAGCGGTGTGAGCGGCCGCAGCGGGGGTCGGGGTGCCGGCGCAGGCCGCGGGCGGTCCACGGCAGAGCAGCGTCGGCGGGAGCTACGCGCCGAGCGGGGCCGTCGGATGCTCATCGGCGCCGGCATCGGGGCGGTCGTCGGCGCGTTGCTCGCCGCGGCCGCCTTCGGCCTCCTCGGGCTCGGCTAGGCCCGGTGCGGGCCGCTGCGTGGGCCCGGCGGCCCCGGTACGATCCAGGCAGCGGGCCGCACCGCGCGGTGGGCGCCTCAGCCTCCCGGTGGTCGGCGGCTCGTGTCAGGCACCACACCGATCGGGAGCACGAGCCCTGAGCGCCATCGACCGTCGCGAGGCCCAGACCGCCGTCCGCACCGCCGTTGCCGCCGCCGTCGAGAAGAAGGGCCGCGACCTGCGCGCCATCGACGTCGGCGACCTCCTCGGCATCACCGACTACTTCGTCTTCGTCTCCGCCGGCAGCGAGCGCCAGCTCGGCACGCTCGCCGAGGAGGTCGAGCGTCAGCTCAAGGACGCCGCCCGCCGTCCCGTGCGCCGGGAGGGCAGCAAGGAGTCCGGCTGGATCGTCATCGACTACGGCGACGTCGTCGTCCACGTCTTCAGCGAGGACCAGCGTCGCTACTACGGGCTCGACCGGCTCTGGGCCGACGCTCCCGAGCTCGCCCTCGACGACGCCCTCCACGCCCTATGAGCCGTCGCGTCGTGCTCATCCGGCACGGCGAGACCGTCTGGAACGCCGAGGGGCGCTGGCAGGGCCACGACGGCGGCGGCCTCTCCGCACGCGGGCGGGCCCAGGTCGAGGCCCTCGCGGCACACCTCGCACGGGGGGCCGACGACGTCGTCGCCGTCGTCCGCAGCGACCTCGAGCGGGTCGAGGCCACTGCTGCGCCGATCCTCGCGCGGCTCGACGTCGCCGTGCGCGTCGACGCGCGCTGGCGCGAGATCGACGTCGGCTCCTGGGCGGGGCGCACCCACGCCGAGGTGGCCGAGGTCGACCCCGAGGGCTACGCGGACTGGGCGGCCGGGGGGGACCCCCGCCGCGGGGGAGGCGAGACCGACGCTGAGCTCCATGCGCGGGTCGCTGCGGCGCTCGATGAGCTCAGTGAGGGCACGGGCACCGTCCTCGTCGTCACCCATGGTGGGCCGGTGCGCCACGCCGTGGCCTACGCGCTCGGCCTCGGACCCGCCGGCCGCCACCGGCTCGGCCGGGCGAGCAACACCGGTCGCTCGACGCTGCAGCGCGGTCGCGGGGGCTGGCGGCTGCTCGGCTACGACGCCACCGACCACCTCGACGGCCTGGCGATGGCCTGAGCCGGGGCCCGGCTGCGGCGCGAAACGGGGAGGACCCGGCCGCGGCCGGGTCCGTGGACGCGGGTCGCGGCCGGGCTAGAGGTCCTGCTCCTCCTCGAGGCCGGGGTCGTCGAGGTCGTCGAGGGCCTCCTCGTCGACCTCGCACGCCGCGAGACCGAGGGCGAGAAGCCCGGCGGTGAGGCCGGCTACGAGCTTGCGCTGGGTTCGCATCGTCCGTCTCCTTGTCGGGTGTGCGGACGCTCCACTCTTACCCGCGGCGCCATCCCCTTAGTAGCGGCCGATCGTACAGGGAGGTGTCAGATGTCCGTCAGTGATGGTGATGTCGCGGGAGGTCACCGGCGCGGTGCGCCCTCACGCACGAGGACGACGGCCTGCTCGGGGGCGAGCTCGGCAGAGCCCTCGAGCCTCGCGCCGTCGGTGACCCCGTCGGTGGCGAAGGCCACCCGCCAGACCGCGTCCTCGAGAGGCAGGGCGACGGGGGAGGAGCCGACGTTGGCGGCGACGCGGGCCTGTCCGCGGTCGTAGGCCAGCAGGGGTGGGTCCTCACCGACCCATCGCACCTCCCCGTGCCGCAGATCTCTCACGTTCGCGCGGGTCGCAAGCAACCGTCGGTGCGTGGCCAGCGGTGAGGTCGGGTCGGCCTCCTGGGCCTCGACGGTGTCGCCGCGGCCACGCCCTCCCTCGGGCAGCCACGGCCGCCCCGAGGTGAAGCCCAGCCCTGGCTCGTCGCGCCAGGGCATCGGTGTGCGGGCGGGGTCGCGGGAGAGCGCCCCGGCGCTGCGCAGCGCAAGGGGGTCCTGCATCGCCTCGACGGGGACCTCGCCGTCGTCGAGGCCGAGTTCCTCGCCCTGGTAGAGCACTGGCAGGGCAGGCAGCCCCGCGGTGAGCGTCGCGACGAGCAGGGCACGGCGGCGCCCCGTTGGACCACCGCCGTAACGGGTCACCGCGCGGGAGCGGTCGTGGCTCGACTGCACCCACGCGAGGTGGGGACCGGTGACCTGTCCGGCGCGCAGCATCGTCGCAAGCGCCTCCGGCTGCCAGCGTGCCTCGACGAGGCCGAAGTAGAACGACAGGTGCAGGCCCCGCTGGTCGGCGAGGTAGCGCGCGAGCGTCTCCGGCTCGAGGAGGTAGATCTCGCCGAGAAGGAGCGCGTCGTAGGCGTCGGCGATCCGGCGCCAACGGCCGTGGAGCTCCTTGAGGCCAGGCTGGTCCTCGTCGTGGATGTGCTCGATGGCGTGGTGGTCCGCCGAGCGGCCGCGGTGGTCGGTGGGCCTGAGCTCGGGCGGCACGACCGGCTGGTCGGGCAGGCCCGGGGCCTTGATGATGCGGTGGGCGACGTCGATGCGGAAGCCGCCGAGACCGCGGTCGAGCCAGAAGCGCAGGATCGCGTCGAACTCCTCGGCGACCGCCGGGTTGTCCCAGTTGAGGTCGGGCTGCTCGGGCGCGAAGAGGTGGAGGTAGTACTGCCGCGTCGTCTCGTCGAACGTCCACGCCGGTCCACCGAAGACCGACGTCCAGTTGTTCGGCGGCCCGCCGTCGGGTGCGGGGTCGCGCCAGTGGTAGTAGCTCCGGTAGGGGTCCTCGCGGGCACGACGGGCGCGCTCGAACCACGGGTGGGCGAGGCTCGTGTGGTTGGGCACGAGGTCGAGGAGCACCTTGATGTCCCGGGCGTCGGCGGCGGCGACGAGCCGGTCGACGTCCTCGAGCGTCCCGAGGCGCGGGTGCACCCCGAGGTAGTCGGCGACGTCGTAGCCGTGGTCGGCCATCGGCGAGGGGTGGATGGGGGAGAGCCAGAGCAGCCCCACCCCGAGCCCGGCGAGGTAGTCGAGCCGGTCGGTCAGTCCGGCGAGGTCACCCCAGCCGTCGCCGTCGGCGTCGGCGAAGGAGGGCAGGTAGACCTGGTAGCCGACGCGGTCGTGCCACCACGGTGTCGGTGTGCTCGTCCTGGGCATCGGGGCTCCTCAGGGTCGCGCCCCCGTCGTGGGCGCCGGGGCTCCTCGGGGTGACGCCCGTCGCGAGTCGACGGCCACCCATGCGAAGACCACCCTCGCCGGGGAGGGTGGCCTGGGGGTGGAGCTGAGGGGAATCGAACCCCTGACCTCTTCGATGCCATCGAAGCGCTCTGCCAACTGAGCTACAGCCCCGAAGCGCGCGCATGGAGTCTAGCGACGTGACCGTGGTCCTGCCACGGAGGGGTGGGGAGTGGCGGATCTGGGCGCTGGGGGCGCCGTCAGTCGCCACTCGGCTCGGTGGGAAGTGGGCCACGCCAGACCACGAGCCGTCCGGCGAGCCGGGCAGAACGGTCGCTGCACGGCGCGACGACCTCGTGCTCGCGAGGCGCTGCGGTGCGCTCGCCGCGCGGGCCGGAGTCGTCGACGCGCTCGGCGGCGGGGCAGGCCTCCACCGGTCGGCCGCGCGACGCGCCGCTGACGTCGACGGCGTGGGCGACCTTCTGGGCGAGGCTGTCGGCGCCTTGGGGCGCCCCGCGGACGCTGTGGCTCAACTCCTCGGGAGGCGGCGCGTCCCTCGCCCACCGCGGAGGCGAGGGTGCTCTGGGCCTCGTCGACGCGGCCGACGACCTCGCTTCGTCCTGCTGACCGTGCGCCGCGGGCACGCCCCCGAGGCGCGGACCCCGGAGCGGGGCGTCACGGCCATCCCCGTCGTCCGCATGATCCGGGGGCTCGTGCAGGGCGAGCGACGCTCGGGCCGGGGGGAGGTAGCCGCTCCGCTGGCTCAGCGCTCGGTCGGCAGCGGCCGGTCGTCGGGGTCGGACTGCCACCACGGGCCGGTGCGCAACCGTGCGAGCCAGCCCTTGGGTCGGGCCTCCGGCGCCTCGTCGACCTTGCGCTGGTGCCACAGCGCCCGGCGCCGCTCGCGGTTGAGCTCGGCGATGGCCTGGAGGGGGATCGCCGCCGGGCAGGCTGGCACGCACTCGGTGTAGTTCGTGCAGTAGCCGAAGTCCTCCTCCATCTGCTCGACCATCGTGCGGACGCGCTCGTAGCGCTCCACCCGGCCCTGCGGCAAGTGGGCGAGGTGGCCGATCTTCGCGCCGGTGAACAGCTGCGCGGCGCCGTTGGGGCAGGCGGCCACGCACGCCCCGCAGCCGATGCAGGCGGCGTAGTCCATCGCCTGGGCGGCCTCGAGCTCGTTGGCGGGCAGGCTCGCCGCCTCGGGCGCGGCGTTCGTCGGCGTCGAGGTGTAGCCCCCGGCGGCGATGACGCGGTCGAGCCCGGAGCGGTCGACGGCGAGGTCGCGCAGCACGGTGAACGACCCGCCCCGGAAGGGCTCGAGCCGCACCCGGTCGCCGTCGGAGAAGGAGCGCACGCGCTGCAGGCACGCCGGGGTGTTGTCCTCGGGGCCGTGCGGGCGCCCGTTGACCATCATCCCGCAGCTGCCGCAGATGCCCTCCCGGCAGTCGTGGTCGAAGGCGACGGGGGACTCGCCGGCGGCGACGAGCTCGGCGTTGAGCATGTCGAGGAGCTCGAGCAGGCTCATCTCCGGCGTCGCGCTCGTGACCTCGTAGGTCTCGAAGCCGCCGGCCGCGTCGGCGTCGTGCTGGCGCCAGACCTCCACTGCGAGCCGCATCACTTGTAGCTCCTCGTCGCGAGCTTGATCTTCTTGAAGGTGAGCGGCTCGCTGTGCCGTACGGGGCGGCCGTCCCATCCCGGAGGCCCCCACGCCGACGTCGAGGCCCATCGCGCGTCGTCGCGCTCGGCCTCCCCCTCGGCGGTCTGGTGCTCGCTGCGGAAGTGCGCCCCGGCGGACTCGTCGCGGTCGAGGGCGTCGAGGGCCATGAGCTCGGCGAGCTCGAGGTAGTCGGCGACGCGCCCGGCGCGCTCGAGCTCCTGGTTGAGCTCGGCCCCGGAGCCGACGACGCGGAGGTCGCGCCAGAACTCCTC